>VAXS01000266.1 GCA_005883255.1 Actinomycetota bacterium
CACCACCAGGTCGTCCTCCGACCAGCGGCGCGCGTCCACCACGATCACCCCGCGCTTCTCGAACAGGTAGGCGACCGAGCCGGGCTCCCCCAGGGTCCCGCCGTGCTTGGACAGCGCGTGCCGGACGTCGGCCCCGGTCCGGTTGCGGTTGTCGGTCAGCGCCTCGATGAGCAGGGCCACGCCGCCCGGGCCGTAGCCCTCGTAGGTCACCGCCTCGATCGCGGCCGCGTCGCTCCCCGCGCCGGTGCCCTTGGCGATCGCGCGCTCGATGTTGTCCTTGGGCATGGACGCGTCGCGCGCCTTCTGGACGGCCTGGGCCAGCGTCGCGTTGCTGTCGGGGTCGCCGCCGCCGTCGCGGGCGGCCACGGTGATGGCCCGCGCCAGCTTGGTGAACTGCTGGCCGCGGCGGGCGTCCACCACCGCCTTGCGGTGCTTGATCGAGGCCCACTTGGAGTGTCCGGACACGTGGCCAAGTCTAGACTCGGGGACTTGGGGGCCATGGCCGGGCGCGAGCACATGGAGCGCTTCTGGGACGCCCGCGCGCGCGAGGATCCGTGGTTCTTCGTCGACAACCGGATGCCCTACCGCGGCGCGGACCTGGAGCGGTTCTGGGCGGAGGGCGCGCGCGACCTCGACCGTCTCCTCGACGCCCTGGGCGCGCGCGTGCAGCCCGGCGACACCGTGGTGGAGGTGGGCTGCGGCGTGGGGCGACTCGCGCGGGCCCTGGCGCCGCGAGCGCGCCAGGTGATCGCGCTCGACGTCTCGGGGGAGATGCTGGCGCTGGCCCGCGAGCACAACCCCCACCTGGCCAACGTCCGCTGGCTGCACGGCGACGGGACGGATGGGCGGCCTTCCAGCTGTCGACCGATCCCACGCTGCACCGCCGGCCGCGCCGGCGCCCATCCCAGCACCTCCGGGCGCTCGTGGGCCGGGCGCCCCGCGGTGTCGCCGACCCCGCCTGGGTGGGAGCCGCCGTGGAGATGGACGCGCTGGCGGCCACGGCGGCCAGCGCCGGCCTGCGCCTGGAGCGGGTGGTGGGCGCCGGCACTCAGTTCTGCGCGGTCCTGGCCCGCCGGGTCTGAATCAGGCGCGGCCCAGGAGCCGGCGCAGCGGCCCGCGCCCGGGCGGGCCGGGCCGGTGGGCGGCCACGAAGTCGGCCAGGTAGGCGTCGAGCTCGGCGGCCTCGAAGAAGACGCGCTCGCCGTACTCGAAGGAGCCCTCCCACCACAGCTGCGCCACGCGCTCCTCCGGCGTCAGCGTGGCGTGGAAGCCGGCGGGGCAGTGGTCGCTCGCGCGCGCGTGGAGCAGGTGGGGCTTGGCCACGAACTCGATCCGCCCGTCGGAGACGTCGCACAGCCAGCGGTGGTGGCTCCAGCCGATCCAGGGCCCGTGCACGCCCAGGCTCTGCTCCTCCAGCCGCGAGGGGACCTCCACATAGCCGGCCCGCGCCACCCGGCACAGCTCGCGGCAGACCCACACCGGGTCGCGCACGTCCTCCAGCGTCTGGGCGCAGACGGCGAAGTCGAACTGGCCGTCCGCGAACGGCCAGGGATCGTGGTCGCACACGTCGCGCCGCACCCAGGTGCGCTCGGAGAACCGCTCGTGCGCGGCGCCCCGGTCGTAGTCGTAGCGGCCGCGGGTGGCGTAGGGCTGGAGGTCGATGACCCAGTCGGCCCGCTCGAAGGGGCTCGCCCATCCGCCCACGTCCAGGACGAGGTCGGAGTCGTCCAGGCGCTCCAGCATCCGCCAGCGGCTGGAGGCGAGCACGCCTACGATCTCCCCGTGCGCGCCGCCCAGCGGCGGCGCAGGCGCAGGAACGGGGACTCGATCAGCGCGTAGCTGGCCAGGGCCGCGGCGCAGCACACGGCCAGCGACAGGACCCCCAGGTACAGCAGCCGGTGGGGATGGCCCTCGAACACGGGACCGGTGGGCCGGAAGTCGACCGGGTTGCCGCCCACCGCGGTGATCAGCGGCACGTGCCACAGGTACAGGCTGTAGGAGGCCACGCCCAGCGTGGCCAGCGGCCGCCACTCCAGGACCCGCGTCGCCACCCCCGGGCGCAGGCGCAGCACGCAGCCGGCGACGACCAGGAAGGCCGCCGCCACCACGACCGGCTCGAAGTCGGTCCGCCAGGCGGCCAGCGCCCACAGCGGCGCCGAGGCCGCGACCCACAGGTCTCCCGCGCCCAGCGCGCCCCGGCCCGCCCACCCCGGAGCGCGCTCGTCCCAGCGGGCTCGCAGCAGGGCCAGCAGCATGCCCCCGGCGAAGAAGAAGAACAGCGTGGGCAGCGAGAACGTCCAGCGGAAGTCCGGCGCGGCGGAGGTCTGGACCAGCAGCACCCGGGCCGCCAGGCTGGCCAACCCGACCGCCGCAACGCCCAGCGCGGCCCGCGCCCGCGACCCCCGGGCCACCCACCCGACCAGCAGCGCCACCAGCGGCAGGACCACGTAGAAGTGCACCTCGACGGCCAGCGACCACATCGGCGAGTCGGCGCGCAGAACGGTCCCCGCGGAGTAGTTCTCGGCGAACAGGGCGAAGCGCCACCACTGGTCGGGCCGCCCGCCGTTGACGTGGAGCGCCAGCAGCACGGCCACGACCACGTAGTAGAGCGGCAGGATGCGCAGCGCCCGGTTGATGGCGTAA
>VAXS01000267.1 GCA_005883255.1 Actinomycetota bacterium
TGGCGACCTACGGCGGCTACCGCGGCTACCAGGAGCGCACGGACCGCGAGATCCCGCTGGTCATCCTCGAGCCGCGGCGATCGAAGGGCTAGCGCGGGAGGCTCGCGCGTGGCCGAGGACCTCGCCGAGCGCCTGATGTTCGCCGTCGCCCGCGAGCTCGAGGGCGAGCGGCGCAACGCTGTGCTGCACCTGCTGCGCGAGGTCCTCGCCGACCTCGAGGTGATCGAGAAGCTCCCCCTCGAAGGCGTGGAGCCGCAGCTGGGACCGCCGCGATGGCCGTAGACGCAACCGAGCTGACGGTGGCGCGCGCCCGGGCCGAGATCGACGGCGGCGGGCTCTCGCCGGTCGAGCTGACGGACGCCGTCCTGGCGGCGATCGCCGAGCACAACGGCGAGCTCAACGCCTACCTGCACGTGGACGAAGAGGGGGCCCGCGCCCAGGCCCGCGCCGCCGAGACCGCCGGCCCCAGCCCCGAGCTGGCCCTGCGCGGCATTCCCATCTGCGTGAAGGACATCGTCGACGTCGCCGACCTCCCGACCACGGCGGGCGCGGACCACTGGCGCCGCGACCCGGCCAGCGATGCCGACAGCGTCGCGCGCCTGCGCGCGGCCGGCGCGGTGATCGTCGGCAAGGGCAACACGAACGAGTTCGCGTACGGCATCGACGGCCACAACCCGCACTGGGGCGACGCCCGCAACCCCCACGATCCCGAGCGCCTGACCGGCGGATCGACCTCCGGGCCCGCGGCCGCGGTGGCGAGTGGGCTGGCGCTCGCCGGGCTGGGCACCGACACGGGAGGCTCGCTGCGGGTGCCCGCGTCCCTGTGCGGCGTCGCGGGGTTCCGGCCGACGATCGGCAGCGTGCCGATGCGCGGCGTGGTCCCGCTGGCCTGGTCCTTCGACGTGGCCGGCCCCATCGCCCGCACCGCGGAGGACTGCGGCGTCCTGCTCGCCGTGCTCCAGGATCGTCCCGTGGCGCCCCCTGACCCCTTGGCGGCCGGCCTGCGCGTTGGGCTGCTGGCCGAGCAGCTGTCCGATTACAGCGAGCCCTACGTGGCCGCCGGCCTCGAGCGTGCGGCCGACGTACTGCGGGCGCACGGCGCGCAGGTGGTGGAGGTGCGGCCCCGCGATCTCCACCTGGCCCCGGCCGTCTTCCGCACCATCCAGCTCGTCGAGGCCTCGCGCGCGCACGCGCGGTGGTTCAACCGCGAGCGGGAGCGCTACGCGCCCCGGGTCCGCGACCTGCTCGAGTGCGGCCGGCTGCTTCCCGCCGACGCCTACGTCGCCGGGCAGCAGGCCCGGCGCCTGCTGGTCGACGAGGTCACGGCCACGGTGCGCGAGCACCGCCTCGACGCGCTGCTGGCTCCCGCCACCCCGGTCGTCGCCCCTCGCCGCGACGCTGCGACGGTGAAGGTCGGCGAGCGCGAGGTCACCGTGCGCGCCGCGCTGCTGTCGATGACCGCGCCGATCAGCCTGCTGGGCGGGCCGGCGGCGGTCGTGCCCGCCGGCACCCACGAGGGCATGCCCTTCGGCGCCCAGGTCGCCGCGCCGCCGGGCGCCGAGGCGACGGTGCTGCGGCTCGCGACGGCCCTCGAGCAGGCCCGGTCGACGGCCTGAGCGGCAAAGTCCACCTGGCGCATGCCCGTGGTGGGATAGTGGCGCCATGGCCGTGTCCACGGCGATCCCCGCCACGAAGGTCGGAAGCGTGTACCGCGATGCCTGGCGGATCTACCGCAGTCATCCCTGGG
>VAXS01000148.1 GCA_005883255.1 Actinomycetota bacterium
CTGAGGTTTCCCCGTAACGTGCGCAAATCCGGGCGCCGGGACCGAGGCGAAACTCTCAACGCTAACTCGAGGCTCGGATAGCCATGGAGAGCGGCAGCTATCTGGCAGTGATCAAGGTCGTCGGCGTGGGGGGCGGCGGGACGAACGCCGTCAACCGGATGGTCGACGCCGGCCTGCGCGGCGTGGAGTTCATCGCCGCCAACACCGACGCCCAGGCGTTGCAGATGTGCGACGCCGACATCAAGCTCAACATCGGCCACGAGCTGACCAAGGGCCTCGGCGCGGGCGCCAACCCAGACGTCGGCCAGGGCGCGGCTTCCGAGTCGCGCGACGACATCAAGGAGGCGCTGAAGGGGGCGGACATGGTGTTCGTCACCGCGGGCGAGGGCGGCGGGACCGGCACCGGCGCCGCCCCCGTGATCGCCGAGATCGCCAAGAACGAGATCGGCGCCCTGACCGTGGGCGTCGTCACCCGACCGTTCGAGTTCGAGGGCGCCAAGCGCGCGCACCAGGCGGAGGAGGGGATCGAGCGCCTGCGCGAGGAGGTCGACACCCTCATCGTGATCCCCAACGAGAAGCTGCTGGCGATCGTCGAGCGCCGCACCAGCATCCTCGAGGCGTTCCGGGAGGCCGACAACGTGCTGCGCCAGGGGGTCCAGGGCATCACCGACCTGATCACGATCCCCGGCCTCATCAACCTGGACTTCGCGGACGTGCGCACGGTGATGAGCGACGCCGGGACCGCGCTGATCGGCATCGGCGCCGCCGCCGGCGAGAGCCGCGCGGTGGAGGCGGCCAAGATCGCGATCTCCTCGCCGCTGCTCGAGGAGTCGGTGGAGGGCGCCTCCGGGATCCTGCTCAACGTGACCGGCGGGCACGACCTGGGGCTGTTCGAGGTCAACGAGGCGGCGGAAATCATCTCCAGCGCCGCCGACGCCAACGCCAACATCATCTTCGGCGCGGTGATCGACGACAGCCTCCAGGACGAGGTCCGGGTCACGGTCATCGCCACCGGCTTCCACCACCGGCCGTCGTCTCCGTTCACGGCCCGAGACTCGGTGCGCGAGCGGCGCCGCGACCGCGACGTCACGCTCGACCGCCGCGAGCGCTCGTCCCTGGAGATCTCCGAGGACGAGATAGACATCCCGTCGTTCCTGCGGGATCGCTAGCGCCCCACCCCGGGCCGTTAGGCTCCGGGCGTGGCCACCGCCGGCACCCTGAGGCGCACCCCTCTGTACGAGCGGCACGTGGCCGCGGGCGCCCGGCTGGTGCCGTTCGCCGGCTGGGAGATGCCGGTCCAGTACGAGGGCATCCGGCCCGAGCACGTGGCGGTCCGGACCGGCGTCGGGGTGTTCGACGTCTCGCACATGGGCCAGGTCGAGACCTGCGGGCGCCAGGCCGACGCGCTCCTCCAGCGCCTGCTCACCAACGACGTGCGGCGGGTCCCGGAGGGCGGGGCCCAGTACGCCCTGATCTGCAACGAGGAGGGCGGGATCCTCGACGACGTCTTCACGTACCGGCTGGCCGAGGAGCACTTCCTGACCGTGACCAATGCCGCCAACCACGAGCACGACCTCGCCTGGCTGGCCGGCCACGCCGGGGACGTGGACGCGCAGGTCACCGACCGCCGCGACGACTTCGCGATGCTGGCCGTCCAGGGCCCGCTGGCGCGCGCGCTGGTGTTGGGCCTGGGCGACGGGCCCCTGCCGCCCCGCTTTCACTGCTGCCAGCGCTCGCTGGCCGGCGTCCCCCTGCTGATGGCCGGGACCGGCTACACCGGGGAGGACGGCCTGGAGCTGCTGATCGACCCCGACCACGCGCCGGCTGTCTGGGACGCGCTGGTCCTGGCCGGCGCCGTGCCCTGCGGGCTGGGCGCGCGCGACACGCTGCGGCTGGAGGCCTGCTTCCACCTGCACGGCAACGACATGGACGAGCACCGGAACCCCATCGAGGCCGGGCTGGGCTGGGCCTGCAAGGAGGAGACCGGGTTCGTGGGGGCCGAGGCGGTCCGCGCCGCGCGCGAGCGCGGGACCCCCGAGCGGCTGGCGCCCTTCCGGCTCACCGGGCCGGGAATCCCCCGCCCGGGCAACCCGGTGGTGGGCGGCGGCGTCGTGACCAGCGGCACGCTCTCGCCCTGCCTGGAGGTGGGGATCGGCCTGGGCTACCTGCCCGCCGAGCGCGCCCAGCCGGGGAACGAGATCGAGATCGACGTCCGCGGCAGGGTCCGCCCCGCCGTGGTCGAGCGCAAGCCCCTCTATCCGCCGCCCAGAAAGGACGACGCCTAGTGGCCGACGAGGACTACCCGAACGACCTCCTCTACCACCCCGAGCACGACTGGGCTCGCGTGGACGGCGACGTCGCCACCTTCGGCATCACCTGGTACGCCCAGGACCAGCTGGGCGAGGTCGTGTTCTACGAGCCCCCCGAGGTCGGCGCCACGGTCTCCAAAGACCAGGCCTACTCCGAGGTGGAGTCGGTCAAGGCGGTCTCCGAGGTCATCGCGCCGCTCTCCGGGGAGGTCGTCGAGGCCAACTCCGGGCTGGGCGACAGTCCCGAGACGATCAACCAGGATCCCTACGGCGACGGCTGGATGGTCCGGGTGCGCCTGTCCGATCCCTCCGAGCGCGACTCGCTGATGGACGCCGAGGCCTACCGTGCCTCGCTGGGCTGACCTGCGGCTTGCGTAAGCTGAGAGCGGTGAGCCGCTACACGTCCGCGACCGACCGCGACCGCGAGGCGATGCTGGCCGCCATCGGCCTGGGCTCGGTGGAGGAGCTGTTCGCCGAGATCCCCGAGGGGGTGCGGCTGCGCCGCGCGCTCGACCTGCCGCCCGGCCGCTCCGAGCAGGAGGTCTACGCCGAGCTGCGCGACCTGGCGGCGCGCAACGTGTCCGCCGAGGACGAGATCTCCTTCCTGGGCGCCGGGATGTACGACCACTACGTCCCCGCCCTGGTGGACGCGCTGGTCTCCCGCGCCGAGTTCCTCACCCCGTACACGCCCTACCAGCCCGAGGTCTCCCAGGGGACGCTGCAGGCGATGTTCGAGTACCAGACGGCGATCAGCGAGCTCACCGGGCTCCCGGTGTCCAACGCCTCGGTCTACGACGGTCCGTCGGGGGTGGGCGCCGCCGGTTACCTGGCCCGGCTGGCCCGGCCCGACCGGCGCCGGCTGGTGGTCTCGCGCGGCGTGCACCCGCACAGCCGCGAGACGCTGGTCACCACCGCCGCCGGGTGGGAGGTGGAGGTGGTCGAGGTCCCGCTGGCGGTGGGGGCCACCGACGCCGACGCGCTGGCCGCCGAGGTCGACGAGCGCACGGCGGCCGTCTTCCTGCAGCAGCCGAACTTCCTGGGCGCGATCGAGGACCTCGAGCCGCTGGCCGCCGTCGCCCGCGAGGCGGGCGCGATCGTGGTGTGCGCCTGCGACCCGATCGCGCTGGGGATCCTGCGGCCGCCGGGCGAGGTGGGCGTGGACGTGGCGGTGGGCGAGGGCCAGCCGCTGGGCAACCGCCTGGACTTCGGTGGGCCGTCATTCGGCTTCTTCGCCGCCACCGAGGCCTACCTGCGGCGCATGCCCGGGCGGATCGCGGGCGAGACCACCGACGTCGAGGGCCGCCGCGGGTTCGTGCTCACCCTGCAGACGCGCGAGCAGCACATCCGCCGCGAGAAGGCCACGCACAACATCTGCACCGCGCAGGCGCTCAACGCGCTGGCGGGCACGGTCTACCTGTCGTGGCTCGGCAAGCAGGGCATCGTCGAGCTCGGCCGGCTGATGCTGAAGCGAACCCACTACGCGCGCGAGGCGCTCGGTCTCGAGCGCATCAACCCCGGCCCCGTCGTCCGCGAGTTCGCCGTGCGCGTGCCGGACCTGGACGCGTTCTGCGAGCGGGCCCGCGCGGCGGGGATCAACCCGGGCTACCGGCTCGGCCACGACTACCCCGAGTACGACGACGGGCTGCTGGTCGCCATCACCGAGCGCCGCAGCCGCGAGCACATCGACCGGCTCGCGGCGCTGGTCGAGGCGAAGGCGGGAGTTGCGGCATGAACGACGCGGTGCTGACCCTGTACGAGAAGTCGAAGCCCGGCCGGCGCGGCTTCGTGCTCACGCTCCAGACGCGCGAGCAGCACATCCGCCGGGAGCGCGCCACCTCGAACATCTGCACCGCCCAGGCCCTCAACGCGCTGGCCGGCGTCATCTACCTGGCCTGGCTGGGGCGCGAGGGGCTGGTGGAGCTGGGCGAGCTCCTGGTCCGGCGCACCGCCTACGCGCGCGAGCGGCTGGCGGCGCTGGACGGCGTCTCGCTTCTGCACGAGCAGCCGGTGGTGCGGGAGTTCGCGGTCGCGCTCGAGGCGCCGGTCGACCGGGTGGTGGAGCGCTGCCGGGCCGAGGGGATCAACCCGGGGTACCCGCTGCGCCGCGACTACCCGGAGTACGACGACGCCCTGCTGGTGGCCCTCACCGAGCAGCGCGACCGCGGCGACGTCGACCGCCTGGCCGACGCGCTGGGGCGGGCGGTGGCCGCGGAGCGCCAGCCGGTGGAGGCTCGGGCGTGAACGTGGAGCCGCCCCTGCAGCGCGAGCGGGCCGTGACGATCTTCGAGCGCTCGCAGCCCGGGCGCCGCGCCTTCGTGGCGCCGCCGCTGGACGTGCCCGAGCGCCCGCTGGACGAGCTGATCCCGGCGGCGCTGCAGCGCCCGCGGCCGGCCCGGCTGCCCGAGGTCTCCGAGCCCGAGATCGTGCGCCACTACACCCGGATCTCCAAGCGCAACTTCGACCTGGACTCCGGCTTCTACCCGCTGGGGTCGTGCACGATGAAGCACAACCCGCGGCTGCACGAGCGCGTGGCCGCGCTGCCGGGGAACGCCCGCCTGCACCCGCTGCAGGACCCGCGGCGCGCCCAGGGGGCCCTGGAGCTGATGTGGCGCCTGCAGGAGGCGCTGGCCGAGATCGCCGGGCTTCCTCACGTGTCGCTGCAGCCCAGCGCGGGCTCGCACGGCGAGCTGGCCGGGGTGCTGCTCACCCGCGCCTACCACGTCGACCGGGGCGAGCACCGGACCAAAGTCCTGGCCCCCGACACCGCCCACGGGACCAACCCGGCCACGGTGACGATGGCGGGCTACGAGCTGGTCAAGCTGGCCACCGCCGACGACGGGGGAGTCGACCTGGACGACCTGCGGGCGAAGGTCGGCGACGACGTGGCCTGCCTGATGCTCACCAACCCCAACACGCTGGGGCTGTTCGACCGCAACATCGAGGAGATCGCCCGCCTGGTGCACGGCGTGGGCGCCACGCTCTACTACGACGGCGCGAACCTCAACGCGGTGACCGGGATCTCCCGCCCCGGCGACATGGGCTTCGACATCGTGCACTTCAACCTGCACAAGACGTTCACCCAGCCCCACGGCGGGGGCGGGCCGGGCGCCGGCCCGATCGCGGTGTCCGACCGCATCGAGCCCTTCCTGCCCCGGCCGCAGGTGGTGCGGCGCGAGCCCGACAACGGCGGCGAGCCGTTCTTCGACCTCGACTTCGAGCGGCCCAAGTCGATCGGACGCCTGCGCGGCTTCCAGGGCAACTACGGCGTGTTCGTACGCTCCTACGCCTACATCCGCTCGCTGGGCGCCGACGGCCTGCGCGAGATGTCGGAGATCGCCGTGCTCAACGCCAACTACCTGCTGGCCCGCCTGCGGGAGGCCGGCGTGGCGGAGTACCTCCCGGTGGCCTACGACCGCCTGTGCATGCACGAGTTCGTGCTCTCGGGTGCCCCCATGAAGCGGGAGCTCCGGATCCGTACGCTCGACCTGGCCAAGCGCCTGCTCGACCACGGCTTCCATCCGCCCACCGTGTACTTCCCGCTGCTGGTGGACGAGGCGCTGCTGGTGGAGCCCACCGAGACCGAGACCCGGGAGACGCTCGACGCCTTCGCCGACGCGATCGCGGAGATCCTGCGCGAGGCGGCCGAGGATCCGGAGATCGCCCGCCAGGCCCCCTACACCACGCCGGTGCGCCGCCTGGACGAGGCCACCGCCGCCCGCCGCCCGGTCATCCGCCAGGTGCTGTAGCCGACCGCCGTGCGGATCTTCTCCGGCATCCAGCCCACCGGGGGCAAGCACCTGGGCAACTACATCGGCGCGATCACCCAGTACGTGGCCGGCCAGGACCGGGGCGAGGCCATCTACTGCATCGTCGACCTGCACGCCACCACGGTCCCCTACGAGCCCGCCGAGCTGCGCGAGCGGGTGTACGACACCGCCGCGATCCTGCTGGCCGCCGGCCTCGATCCCGACCGCTGCATCCTCTTCCGTTCCTCTATCCCGTGCTCCAGGCCGCGGACGTGCTGCTGTATCGGGCCGACGAGGTGCCGGTGGGAGACGACCAGCGCCAGCACGTCGAGCTCATGCGCGACATCGCCGCGCGCTTCAACACCCGCTTCGGGGAGGTGTTCGTGGTCCCCGAGCACCGCATCCCATCGGTGGGCGCGCGGATCATGGACCTGCAGGCGCCCGAGCGCAAGATGGCCACCACCGGGGGCAGCGAGCAGGGGACGGTGTTCGTGCTGGACGAGCCCGAGCTCCTGGAGCGCAAGGTGCGCTCGGCCGTGACCGACTCGGGGACCGAGGTGGTTCGCGGGCCCGACAAGGCGGGCATCTCCAACCTGATCGAGATCCTGGCCGCGGTGCGGGGGACCGACCCGGCCGAGATCGAGCGGGAGTTCGACGGCCAGGGCTACGGCGCCTTCAAGCAGGCGGTGGCCGACGCGGTCCGCGACTACCTGCAGCCGGTGCGCGAGCGCTACCACGCGCTGCGCCCGGAAGAGGACCGGCTGGAGGGGATCCTGGCCGAGGGCGCGGAGAAGGCGCGGGCGCTCGCGCGGCCGGTGCTGGCCGACGCCCGCGACGCGATGGGCGTCGGCCCCCCGCGCTAGCCTCAGCGCCGTGCGAGCCGCCGAGCTCGAGCTGGACCTGGACGTCTTCGCGGGTCCCTTCGACCTGCTCCTGACCCTGATCCTCCGCGAGGAGGTGGACCTCATGGAGGTCGACCTCGCCGACGTCGTGCTGGCCTATCTCGACCACCTGGAGGGTCGGGGCGAGCTCGACCTGGAGGTGGCCACCGAGTTCCTGGTC
>VAXS01000038.1 GCA_005883255.1 Actinomycetota bacterium
CGATCCCACCGGCCGGGCGGCGTGGATCCTGCTCGAGACCTACCGCTGGGTGGTGCAGCGCGCCGAGGCGCCCGGGCCCGAGGCCTGGGACGACCTGCCCGACTTTCCGAGCTCGCGCGAGGTCGAGGAGCTGTTCGGGAGCTGGGAGCAGCTCTGGGACGCCGCCGGGCTCTACGACGCCCCCTACTTCCGGGCGCTGGAGGACGCCGACGCCGAGCACGCGGACCTGGCCGAGCGCCGCGACGCCACCGCGCGCGAGGCCGCGCGGCTGCGCACCGAGGCCGAGCGCCGCGAGGCACAGATGCGCGAGCTGCGGCGGCAGGCGGAGGCCGCGCGCGAGAAGGCCGACCGCGAGCGCGGCGACCTGCAGGCCGAGCGCGCGCGGGGCGACGCCGCGGAGCGCCGGGCCGAGGAGGCCGAGCGGCGGGCCGCGGCCGCCGAGCGCCGGGCAGCCGACGGCGGCGACACCGACCCGGCCGAGGTCCCGCCCGAGTGGCTGGCCGAGCACGAGGCGCTGCTGGCCGCCGTCGACCAGGCCGAGCGCCACGGCGAGGCGCTGGCCGGGCAGGTGGACCACGCCCTGGAGGAGCTGGAGGAGCGCGACCGGGCGCTGGCCGAGCTGCGGCGCGCGCTGGCCCGGGCCGAGGGCGCGGGCGACGAGGAGGCGGCCGGCGCGGAGGCTGAGGAGGCCCCGCCGGCCACGGTCCTGGAGGCGGTGGAGCGCGCCGTCGAGCGCTGCGCGCACCTGCGTTTCGCGCCCCGCGCGTTCGAGAGCGCGGGCGAGAGCCCGTTCTCGCGCCCGCAGCTGATCCTGGAGAACCTGCTGCGGCTGGACGAGTTGGCGGCCGCCTACCTGCAGGGCGACCTGGGCGAGCGGCTGGCCGACGTGGCCTTCCGGATGCGCCTGGCCTGGCGGGGCGGCATCTCCGAGCGCACCCGCACTCGCCACGGCCGCGACTACGACTTCGCCTACGAGGGCCGGACGTTCCAGCTCGGCCCCCACGTCCGCATCGGGTCGGGCTCCGGGGCGGGCGCGATCGCCCGCATCTACCTGTGCCTGCACCCGGGCGACGACGAACTCGAGCGCTGCGTCATCGTCGGCCACGTCGGGCGCCACCTGCCCGACAGCACCACCTAGGCCGCGGCCCTAAGCGACCTCGACCAGGTCTTCCCGGCCCTGCTCCTTGAGTTGGGCCTCGTACCGGGGGAACACCGGGCGGGCGAGCGGCACCAGCCGCAGCACCTTGGCCACCGGCCCCTTGGCCTTGATCTGCCCCCGGGCCAGCGCCACGGTGACGTTGACCTGCCCCAGCCAGAACCGGTGCGCGGTGTCCGCGTCCATGGTCATGGTGACCTCGGGCTGCAGGTCGGTGGCCCCCAGGTCGACCTTCGGCTCCTCGTCCTCCTTCATGCGCACCGTGATCTGCGAGTCCGGATCGTGGAAGCGGTACTGCACGATCGTGTTGGACTTGCGGAACTTCCCGAACAGCTCGTCGTCGTCCACCATGTCGACGAAGAGCTTGCCCAGCGTGTCGTAGACCTCCTGCTCGCTCGTGAAGTAGGCCATGGCGCGGCAGGATACCCGCCCGCCTCCTAGTGGCCGTCGGCCTCCTCGTCGGCGATCACGTGCAGGACCGCGTTGATCAGCGCCAGGTGGGTGAACGCCTGCGGGTAGTTGCCGAGGTGGCGACCGCTGTCGGCGTCCAGCTCCTCGGCGTACAGCCCGAGCGGCGAGGCGTTGGCCAGCAGCCGCTCGCACAGGTCGCGGGCGCGGTCGCGCTCCCCGATCTCGGACAGCGCCGACACCCCCCAGAACGAGCAGATCAGGAACGAGCCCTCCTCGCCCTCCAGCCCGTCGTCGGTCTCGCCCGTGCGGTAGCGGAGGATGAACCCGTGCTGGCTGAGGCCGTCGGCGATCGCCAGGACGGTGTTGCGCACGCGCTCGTCGTCGGGGGGGAGGAACCGGATCAGCGGGATGAGGAGCGTGGAGGCGTCGAGCGCGTCGGTCTCGTAGTGCTGGCGGAACACGCCCTTCTCCGAGACGCCGCGCTGCAGGACGTCGGCGCGGATCTCGTCGGCGACGCCCGCCCAGCGGTCGCGCAGGTCGCCCTCGCCCCGCAGGTCGGCGAGCCGCGAGGCGCGGTCCATCGCCACCCAGCACATGAGCTTGGACGAGACATAGTGCCGCGGCGTGCCCCGCGTCTCCCAGATGCCCTGGTCGGGCTCGCGCCAGGCGCGGGCGGCGACCTCGGCCTGGTCGACCAGGACGGGCCACAGCCGCTGCGGGATGTAGCCGCTGGCCTTGGTGTGCAGGAACACCGAGTCCAGGATCGCCCCGTAGACGTCGTTCTGGCGCTGCGTGAACGCGCCGTTGCCGACGCGCACGGGCCTGGAGCCCTCGTATCCCGCCAGCTGGTCGAGCGTGCGCTCGGCCAGGTCGCGCTCGCCGTCGATCCCGTACATGATCTGCAGCGACCCGTCGTCATTGCGCTCCAGGTCGGCGATGAACTGCATGAAGTCGTCGGCCTCCCAGTCCATGCCGATCGCGTGCAGCGACCACAGCGTGAACGTGGCGTCGCGCATCCAGGCGTAGCGGTAGTCCCAGTTGCGCTCGCCGCCCGGGGTCTCGGGCAGCGACGTGGTGGGCGCCGCCACCGTCGCCCCGGTGGGAGCGTAGGTCAGGCCCTTGAGGACCAGCGCCGAGCGCTGCAGGGGCTGGCGCCAGCGGTGGTCGGGAAACTCGCCCGACTCCAGCCAGCTGCGCCAGTAGTGCTCCGTGCGGGCGATGTGCTCGGCGGCCTGCTCGTACGTCGCCGGCCCCCCGCGCTCCTCCGTCCAGGACAGCGCGCAGTAGCAGTTCTCGCCCTCGGTCATCTGGTGCCGGGCCCGCACCCGGTTGCCCTCGACGCCCAACCGCAGGTCGCTGAGGAGGCGGAGCGTCAGGTCCTCGTCGGTGGCGTCCAGGGCGGAGGGCGCCTCGTGGTGGGCCTCGGTCCACACGGCCGCGCGGGCGCCGTAGCCGAACATCGGCTCGCACACCAGCTCCACCATCACCTCGCCCTGCACGCAGGTCACCGTGCGGACGAGCAGGTGGTCGGCCTCGTGGTCGGTGGGCGGACGCGTGTGGTCGGCCTCCCCGTGCTCGTCCTGGTGCCAGGGGCCGATGGTCAGGGCGTCGTGCGTCACCGCCCAGCCGTGCGGCGTCATCCAGGTGGTCTCCAGCACGTTGGTGCCCGGCTCGTAGCGGCACGCCACCGGCTCGGCGACGCCGTAGGGGCCGAGGCGGAAGCCGCCCGCCCCCCGGTCCAGCAGCATCGAGAAGATCGCCTCGGAGTCGAACCGGGGGATGCACATCCACTCCACCGTCCCGTCGGGCGCCACCAGCGCGCCGGTGTGGCAGTCCGACAGGAACGCGTAGTCGGCGATCGGCGGCCAGGGCGAGCGCCGGGCGGTCGCCTGGGGGAGCGAGAGAATCGGGTCGGGACGGGCCACTAACCCCCGCCGTACGCCACCAGCATGTCGGTGGCGACGGCGAGGAGGAAGCCGACCGTGAGCAGGGCCAGGCCGAGCTCGCGATGGCCGTGGCGGCGCATGGCCTGCCAGATCTCGCCGATCACGTAGAGGATCGCCCCGCCCGCCAGCGCGTAGAAGCCCAGCTCCAGGGGCTGGCTGGTGACGTTGTAGCCGACGATCGAGCCCAGGAACACCGGGCCGCCACCGATCACGCCCGCGATCCCCAGCCAGCGCCAGGAGGGGCGCACGTCGCCCAGCGGACCGATGATCCCGAAGCCCTCCGTGGCGTTGTGCAGGGCGAAGCCCACGATGAGCACCGTGGCCAGGCTGAGCTCGCCGGCCTTGGCCGACACGCCGATGGCCAGGCCCTCGGCGAAGTTGTGGACGCCGATGGCCGCCGCCACCGCCAGCCCGGTGGACAGGGCGCGGGCCCGCGCCGCCTCGGCGCTGGAGACCAGCGCCTCCGCCTCCTCGACCGTGACCGCGGCCGCGCTGGAGCCGCCGGCCATCGGCGGGACCGCGCCGGGCCGGGCGCGCATCCGCCGCTCCACGGCGGCCAGGCCCACGGTGCCCGCGGCGAAGCCGGCGGCCAGGAGCAGGCCCAGCAGCAGCACGTGGCCGAAGCCGACCGAGCCGGCGTGCAGGCGCTGGACCGCGTGCTCGAGGATCTCGCCGCCGTGGGACATGACGTCCACGAACAGGAAGGCCAGGACTCCCACCGCGAACATGGCCAGTCCCACGCGCGCGCGGGAGCCGAGAAGCCGCATCCGCGCCAGGGGCAGGCCCAGGTAGATCGTGAACCCGGCCAGGGCCCCCAGCAGCACTGTCTCCGAGAAGGACATCTCTTAGGTCACCCTAACAGGCGGCGCGAAAGCCTAGCAGCGAAGTCGGGAATGGTGTAGCGCCAGGTTCGCGCTGTTACGTTCTCCCTACGCGCCTGCAGAACTTCATCGACGGGGAGTTCGTCGATCCCGCGGAGGGCGGCACCGAGCCGGTGCTCAACCCCGCCACCGGCGAGGCCATCGCCGAGGCCCCGGCCTCCACCGCGGCCGACGTCGACCGCGCGGTCGCCGCCGCCCGGGGCGCGTTCGAGGGCTGGGCCCGGACCACTCCGGCGGAGCGCTCGCTGGCCCTACTGCGGATCGCGGACGCCCTGGAGCGCGACGCCGACGAGATCGCCCGGCTGGAGGCCACCAACGCCGGCAAGCCGCTCCAGGCGTTCAAGGACGACGAGATCCCGTTCATGGTCGACAACCTGCGCTTCTTCGCGGGCGCGGCCCGGACCATGGAGGGCAAGCCCGCCGGCGAGTACCTGGAGGGGTACACCTCGATGGTGCGCCGCGAGCCGGTGGGGGTGGTGGGGCAGATCGCGCCCTGGAACTACCCGCTGATGATGGCGGTGTGGAAGATCGGCCCGGCGCTGGCCACCGGGAACACGGTGGTCCTCAAGCCGGCTCCCACCACCCCGCTCACCAGCCTGCGCCTGGCGGGGCTGGCGGCCCAGCACCTGCCCAACGGCGTCCTCAACGTGGTCGCCGGCGGCACCGAGCCCGGCGCCGCGCTGGTCGAGCACCCGGACGTGGACATGGTCTCCCTCACCGGCTCGGTGGAGACCGGCAAGTGGGTGGCCGCCCACGCCGCCCAGACCCTCAAGCGCGTGCACCTGGAGCTGGGCGGCAAGGCTCCGGTGATCGTGTTCGACGACGTCGAGCTGGGGAGCGCGCTGGAGACGATCGCGGGCACCGGCTACTACAACGCCGGCCAGGACTGCACGGCCGCCACGCGGGTGCTGGCCGCCGGCGACGTCTACGACGACGTGGTGGGCGGACTGGCCGAGCAGGCGCGCGGGCTGGTGATGGGCGACACGCTGGCGGCGGACACCACGCTGGGGCCGCTGAACTCGCGACGCCAGCGCGAGCGGGTGGAGGGCTTCCTGGAGCGGGCGCCGGCCCGCGCCGAGGTGGTCACCGGGGGCCACGAGCCCGAGCTGCCCGGGTTCTTCCTGGAGCCCACGGTGGTGGCCAACCTCCAGCAGGACGACGAGCTGGTCCAGCGGGAGATCTTCGGACCGGTGATCACCGTCCAGCGCTTCTCCGACGAGGGGGACGCGATCGCCTGGGCCAACGGGACGCCGTACGGCCTGGCCTCCTCGGTGTGGACCCGGGACCTGGGCCGCGCGCTGCGGGTGGCCAACGCCCTGCGCTTCGGCTGCGTATGGATCAACGACCACATCCCGCTCGTCTCCGAGATGCCCCACGGCGGCTTCAAGGAGTCCGGCTACGGCAAGGACCTCAGCGTCTACTCGCTCGAGGACTACACCGTCGTCAAGCACGTGATGGCGAGCCTGAGCTAGCGCGGCAATGGCCACTCCTGCGGAAAGCGAGGCTGCCGCGCAGCAGCTGCTCACGTACGTCTTCCCTCCCGAGGCGGACTTCGGCGGCCTGCTGCTGGGAGCACTGCAGCGGATCGAAAGCGGGGGCGCGATTCGCGTGCTGGAGCTGCTTTTCGTCGGGCACGGCTCTGACCCTGGCGAGCTGGTCGCGATCTCGCGGGACGCCAGCTCCGCCGGTATGATCGGCAAGCTGATCAGC
>VAXS01000039.1 GCA_005883255.1 Actinomycetota bacterium
ATCAGCTGGCGCGTGGTCGAGTCCAAGTGGCCCGGGATCAAGGAGGCGCTCCACGGCTTCGACCCGGAGTGGCTGGCCCGGCTCGGCCCGGCGGACATCGACGCGCTAATGGACGACACGCGGCTGATCCGCAATCGCGCGAAGCTGGAGAGCCTGGTCGACAACGCCCAGACGATGCTCGAGCTCGACGCCGAGCACAAGGGGTTTCGCCGCTACCTGAGCTCGCTCGGCGGCTACGACGAGACCGTGTCCGACCTCAAGCGGCAGTTCCGCTTCGTCGGGGACACCGGCGCGTACTACTTCCTGCACGTGGTGGGCGAGGAGGTGCCGCCGCACGACGAGTGGTCGTCACGCCGGCGGTCACGGGCGCGCTAGGTTCCGTAGGCGCAACGTCAGTTCACGACCGTAGGAGGTCCAGCGATGGCGAACCCCATTCCGGACGGCTACCCGCGGGTCATCCCCTACCTGATCGTCGACGGCGGGACCGCGGCGATCGACTTCTACAGCTCCGTGCTGGGAGCCACCGAGCGGATGCGGATGCCGGCGCCCGACGGCAAGGTGGGCCACGCCGAGCTCGAGCTCGGGGACTCGTTGATCATGCTGGCCGACGAGTTCCCGGACATGGACGCGCGCGGCCCGAAGGCGATGGGGGGGACGCCGGTGTCGCTCCTGGTCTACGTGGAGGACGCCGACGCGGCATTCGACCGGGCGATCCAGGCCGGCGCGAAGTCGCTGCAGCCGGTCGAGGACAAGTTCTACGGCGACCGCTCGGGCCGGTTCGAGGACCCCTTCGGCCACCGCTGGGACGTCGCCACCCACGTCGAGGACGTCCCCCCGGACGAGATGGCCAAGCGCGCGGCGGACGCGATGGCCGCGGGCTGAGGAGGAGGTCACGTGTCCGCCAGTCACGAGCAGATCAGCTTCGAGCGGGACGTCAAGCCGCTGTTTCGGGAGCGCGACCGTGAGTCGATGAAGAGGGCGTTCGACCTGTGGTCGCACGACGACGTGGCCCGGCACAGCGACGCGATATTGGGGCGTCTCCGCAGCGGCACGATGCCCTGCGACGGCGCCTGGCCGGACGACCAGATCGCCGTCGTCCAGGCCTGGGTGGACGCGCGCAAGCCGGCGTAGGGGCGCGCCGCAGGCCCGAGTCGGGGTGATGTGGCGCGGGCGCCTCCGGATCGGGGTAAGGTGCCGACCGGGAGATGGATGGGGTACGTCGGGGGGCCCTGATGAGGTCGAAGTCGTTCGTGGTCGTCGCGGCCGCGCTCGTCGCTGCGCTGATCCTGCCGGCCATCGCCTCGGCTCACATCGAGCGCGCTTCGTACTGGCCCGACCCGGCGCCGGACTGCTCCGTGACCCCGTGCGCGGGCGGCGAGGTGCCGACCGCGCGGTCGCTGGCCTCCGCCCTCTCGACCACCGGACCGGGCGTCACGCGCGTGGTCTGCCAGCCGGATTCGCTCAAGCGCCTGCAGCGGTCGATCGCCGACGCCCAGTCCACCGGGTACGTGCTGCGCCCGACCCAGCCGCGCCAGACGATCAGCGCCGCCGACGGTCGCGCGCTGCTCGCCCTGAACCGCAGCCTCTCCAAGCGGTGCGCCTTCGATTCGATCCAGCAGGCGGTGAACGCGTCGGGCAACAACGACCGGGTCGTCATCATGCCCGGGCTCTACACGGAGCCGCAGTCGAGGCAGGCCCCGACGCACGACCCCGCGTGCGCCCAGTACACGATCACCAACGACCGGGGCGAGTCGGCCGCCGTCTCCTACGCCTACCAGTTCCACTGTCCCAACGACCAGAACCTGATCGCCGTGCTGGGCCGCGAGCCCGGGACGACCCCGGCGCCGAATCCGCCGCGGGAGGACCGGCACGGCATCCCCGACCTGGGGCCCTGCATCCGCTGCAACTTCCAAATGGAGGGCTCGGGCGTCTCGCCCGACGACGTGATCGTCGACGCGGGACGCGTGGCCTCCGGCGACGGCGCGCCGATCGACCCGGTGAAGGACGTGGGCATCCGCGTCGACCGGGCGGACGGGTTCGTGCTGCGCAACGTCAAGGTCCGACACGCCACCGAGCACGACATCTACGTGCTCGAGAGCGACGGCTACCTGCTCGACCGCTTCAAGACCTTCTACGCCGGCGAGTACGGCGTCCTCACGTTCGTGGAGGACCACGGCCTGATGCAGAACTGCGAGGCCGCGGGCCACGGCGACTCGGGGCTCTATCCCGGGGCGGGCGCCGACACCGGCAGCCAGCGCGACACGAGCATCTATCCGGAGTTCCGCTACAGCCAGGAGATCCGCGACTGCGACTCGCATCACAACGCCGGCGGCTACTCGGGCACCGACGGGAACGCGACCCACGTCCACAACAACAACTTCTACGACAACGCGCTGGGGTTCAGCGCGTTGTCGTAGAAGTTGTTGTTGTGGACGTGGGTCGCGTTCCCGTCGGTGCCCGACCAGGTCGTCTGTGGCCCGGCGGGGGTCGACCCGTCGCAGCTGGCGGGGTGCAACCCGACCGCGGTGCCGCCGTCGACCTCGTATCGCAACCAGTTCTACGGGAACGTGATGGGCCGGGCGCCCGACGGGACGGTCAAGCCCAACGGCACCGGGGACCTCGCCACGGGCCGCACGGACTTCTGGTGGGACCAGTTCCTGGGGAACACCGGCAACTGCTGGCATGACAACACCGGCAAGGACGGCACGGCGGCCGGCGTGACCAGTACGCCGCCGTCGCCCTTCCTTCCCTCGGCGTGCGACAACTCGAGCGTGGGCACGGTCGGCCCGCAGCAGGAGCCGGAGCTGCTCAACTGCTTCGCCGACATCACCTTCAACACGGGCACCTGTCCGTGGTTCACGACGCCGTCCAAGCCCTAGGCGCGCGGCGCCGCCCGACCCTCCGAGCCGCGGCCGGACTCGTCTGCGCTGCCGCGCTGCTCGGCGGTTGCGGAGGCTCGAGCTCGAGCGGCTCGCAGCGACAGGTGGACTACTCGATGGTCCCCGGCGTGGGCGCCTCGATCCGCAGCGCCAACTGCACCGACTGGGAGAAGGGCACGATCGATCAGCGGCACAGCACGGTGATCAAGCTCCGTCAGTTCGCCGGCGGGCCGGTGGGATCCTCGGCCGGCATCCAGAACGGTCCCGTGCTGACCGACGAGCGCGCGTACAACCTCCTCCAGAGCTACTGTGCCAACCGCTTCGCGCGCGGCTTCAAGCTCTACAAGCTGTACGAGCGCGCCGCCGCCTTCGTCGGCCATTGAGCCCAGGGCGGGCTCAGCTCATCCGCCGGTAGCGCCACACGCACAGCGGGATGAAGATCGCCAGCACGGCCAGGATCCAGGCGGCCGCTCCGCCGAGCGATCCGGGCACGCCGCCGTCGAGCGCGTAGGTCCGCGCCGCATTCGCGGTCAGCGTGACGGGGCTGACCTTCGCGAACGCCTGCAGCCAGTCCGGCATGCTCGAGATCGGCACGAAGACGGAGCTGGCGAAGACCAGCGGGAAGATCACAACGAATCCGGCCGACTGCGCCGCCTCCGCCCCGCGCACCGTCAGCGCCACGAAGGCGAAGATCCAGCTGAGCGCGAGCCCGAACACGCTGACCACGGCGACGCAGGCCAGCGCGTTCAGCACCCCCGCGTGGAAGCTGAAGCCGATCAGGTAGCCGACCACGGTCATCAGCCCGATGATCAGTACGTTGCGCACCAGGTCGGCCACGGTGCGGCCCACCAGCACCGCCGAGCGTGCCATCGGCATCGAGCGGAAGCGATCGACCACGCCGCGCTCGAGGTCCTCGGACAGGCCGACCGCGGTCTGGGTCGCGCGGAAGGCGACCGACTGCACGAAGATCCCCGGCAGCAGGAAGTCGATGTACTTCACGCCGTGCGGAAGCGCGCCCTTCACCGCGCCGCCGAACACGTAGGCGAACAGCAGCACGAACATGATCGGCTGGATCGTCGAGAAGATCAGCAGCTGTGGCTGGCGCACGAAGTGGCGCAGGTTGCGGCCCGTCACGACGCGCGTATCGGTCAGCGCCGAGCGCACCTCGGCCGGCGTGGGGACGTGGAGTCGAAGCAGCCGGCGCGCTGGGCGCTCGGGCTCGCGCCCCGGGGTGGGCACCTTGCTCGGCACGGGCTGGACGACGGCGGCCGGAGCCGCGGGGGTGGACGACTGCGGCTGGCCGTCCTCGCTCGCGGGCGCGCCGGTGAGCTGCAGGAACACGTCGTCGAGCGTGGGGCCGCGCAGCCCGAGGTTGCTCACGTCGATCTGGGCGTGACGCAGCGCCGCCGCGGCGTCCTCGACCAGCTCGAGCCCGTCCCGCGGGGCGGGCATCGTGAGCCGGTCTGGGCGCGCTTCCGGCTCCGGGTCCCCGCAACCCACGCCGCGCAGGACGGCCTGGGCCTCGTCCCGGCGGGCCGCGCTCGCGAGCTCGACCTCGAGGATCTGACCTCCGATCCGCTCCTTCAGCTCGTTTCCCGTGCCCTCCGCGATCACCCGGCCGTGGTCGATCACCGCGATCCGATCCGCGAGCTCGTCCGCCTCCTCCAGGTACTGGGTCGTCAGCAGGAGCGTCGTCCCCTCGCGGACGAGCTCGCGCACGATCGTCCAGATCTGGTTGCGGCTGCGCGGGTCGAGCCCGGTGGTGGGCTCGTCGAGGAAGAGGATCCGCGGCCGCGTGAGCAGGCTCGACGCCAGGTCGAGCCGGCGGCGCATGCCGCCGGAGTAGGTGCGCGCAGGGCGATCGCCGGCGTCCGCCAGGTCGAACTGCTCCAGCAGCTCGTCCGCCCGCCGCCGCGCCTCGGCCGGCGAGAGGTCGAACAGGCGGCCGAACATCACCAGGTTCTCGCGGCCGGAGAGGATCTCGTCGACGGCTGCGAACTGTCCCGTCAGCCCCAGCAGCTCGCGGACGGCCGGGGCGTCGGCGACCACGTCGCGGCCGAAGACCTCCGCGCGTCCGGAGTCGGGCGTGAGCAACGTGGCCAGCACGCGCACCAGCGTGGTCTTGCCCGCTCCGTTCGGCCCCAGCAGCCCGAACACGGTGCCCTCCGGAACGACGAGGTCGACGCCCACCAGCGCCACGGTCGCGCCGAACCGCTTCGAAACTCCCTCGACGCGCACGGCAGGAACCGGGGGAGTGGCAGAGGACATCCTGGACGACGATACCCAGCCGGCCGCCCGCACCCATACCACTCAACTTGCATGCTGCTCCTGTCCGGCCGGCTCGGAGGCGTCCTCGATGCCGCGACCGTTCGCGGTGAGCGCGACGTCGACGTTGCCGCGCGTCGCGTTCGAGTACGGGCACACCTGGTGCGCAGCCCTCACCAGCTCGACGGCCTCGTCGGGGTCGTCGACCGAGGGCAGGGTGACCGCGAGTGCGACGGCGAGGTTGAACGCGCGGTTCTCCGCGGGCACCAGCATGACCTGGGAATCGATCGCGACGTCTCCCACCTCCTGCCGGCGGCGCCGGGCCACGGCTCCCAGCGCGCTCTCGAAGCAGGCGGCGTAGCCGACCGCGAACAGCTGCTCGGGGTTGGTGCCCCCAGCGCCGCCGCCCATCTCCTGAGGCGGGCGGAGATCCACCTCCAGGGCGCCGTCCGAGGTGCGGCCGTGGCCTTCGGCCCGCCCTCCCGTGACGTGGGCCTCGGCGGTGTAGATGGGGGATCGGCTCTCACTCATGCTCGCTCCTCTGGGTGGCGGGGGCAGCGGCGGTGCCCGACGCGGTGGTCAGGCGCTCCGCGGATTTCAGCTGCGGCGTTGGCTGGGCGTGGACGATGAGGACGGGTACGGGGCTGTGATGTAGGACATAGTGACTGGCGCTGCCCAGCAGGGCCGAGCGGACGGCGCCGCGGCCGCGCGAGCCCATCGCCACGAGGTCGTGATGGCCGTCTTCGATCTGGCGGATGAGCGCGGTCTCGATTGGCTCGCGGCTCAGGACGGTGGTCACCGAGACGTCGCTGGGAACCCGGTCGCGAGCGTGCGACAGGATGCCCTGGGCCTCGACTTCGGCGTGGTACTCGACCGTGTTGATGACTTCGCCGGCCGCGCCGAAATAGGCGATCGCGGGTGGCGAGACGACCGCCGTCAGGAGCGTCAGCCTGGCGCGTTGGCTCTGGGCCAGGTCGATGGCGTGCGTCAACGCGCGATCGGCGTGCGGCGAGCCATCTACGGCGACCAGGATGTTGTGGAACACGGCTTGACAAACTATATCGCCCAACAATATAGTTAGTCAATATGGCTGCCCTGTCCACGAGGTCGGATACCGCTCGCGCCGCGCGGATGGACTACGTCGCCGACCACCTGCTTCTGCACGCCGGATTGCTCACGCGGCTGCTGATCAAGGAGTCCGCGAGCGAGATGACGCGGACCGAGGCCGGTGTCCTGTTCACGCTCAGCCGCGGTCCGCGGCGGATCACCGAGCTGGCCGAGCTGGAAGGGCTCGCGCAGCCCACCGTGACCCAGCTCGTCCGCAGGCTCGAGCAACAGGGCTGGGTCGGGCGCGACCGCCTGCCCGACGACGGCCGGGTCGTCCTGCTGTCGCTGACCAGGGCCGGAGAGACGGCGCTCGACGAGTTCCGGGCGAAGGTCAGCGCGGCGCTGCGCGCGGACATGGACGGGATGTCGGATCGGCAGCTGGCGGCGCTGGAGACCGCGACCGAGGCGCTGGGCACGCTGGTCGACGTCCTCCAACAGGCGCCGCGACCGGCTCACGCTCGGTAGGGACGGCGGCTACGCGGCGGCCTGACCTGCGGTCAGCCGCTCGCTGAGCTCGCGCAGGCGCCGGCGCGCGTCGGCGTCGTAGGCCTGCGGGTGGGCCCGGGCCTCGCGCTGGCCGTCGTAGTAGCGGCCGGTGACGCCATCGAGCGCGGGATCCGCGACCAGGCGCAGCGTGGCCTCGACGCCCTCCTCGAGCGTGGAGACGGCGCTGCCCCGCGCCGCCAGCACCATCTTGGTGGGCATGTAGGTCGCGGGGTGCAGGCAGTTCGCGGTGACGCCGTCGCCCGCGTACGATGCGGGCCGGCGCCGAGCCGACCAGGAGCGGCTCGAGGATCCGGGTGAGCAGATAGCCGGCGAGGTAGTTGACCTGGAAGCGCAGCTCGTGGCCGTCGCGGCTCTCCATCCGCTTTCCGTCGCCGGGCAGCGTGGTGCCGATGCCGGCGTTGTTGACCAGGGCGTGGAGAGCGTCGTGCTCGTCGCGGATCCGCTCGCCCATCTCCCGCACCTCGTCGAGGGAGGCGTAGTCCGCCCGGTAGAACGTGGCCCGTTCGCCGCCGCCCTGGGCTCGCAGCTCGGCCAGGGTCTCCTCGCCGCGGGCCGGGTCGCGCCCGTGGACGAGCACGGTGGCGCCCGCCCGGGCGAGC
>VAXS01000040.1 GCA_005883255.1 Actinomycetota bacterium
CCGCTCGTAGCCGTGCACCTTGGTGCAGAGCGCCTCGCAGCCGTCCAGGTCGTCCTCGCGCAGCGGCCGCACCTCCAGCCCGGCGGGCGGATCGCTGCGAGGCACGCCGGTGATGACGCCCACCGGCTCCTTGACGTCGAAGCCCAGCGACTCGTAGAGGGCGAGCGAGCGCATGTGGAAGGCGTCCTGGAGAAGGCGAATCCCGGGCGCTTCGCGTCCGCGCTCCAGAACGGCCTGCATCAGCTTGCGTCCGACGCCCGCGTTCTGCCCTTCGGGCGCGACCGTGATCGGCCCCACTCCTCGTATCGGGCTGCGCTCGTCCAGGAAGTTGGAGCCGACGACGCGTCCGTCGATCTCCGCCACCACGCCCCAGATCATGGGATGGGGAATGAACACGTCGAGGACGCCGGCCGCCGCCTCGATCGCCGGGAAGTCCCGCTGGAAGCGGTGGTGGTCGTGGATGGCGCCGAAGGCCTCGAAGACGATCTGCGCGCAGGCGGGGGCATCGGCGGGCTCGACGGGCCGCAGGGTGACCTCTCCGGTGGCTTGCGGCGTGGCGGCGGCGTCGGTCATGGCTCCCCCGTCGGCTCCCCCCACGTCCGGCGCTCGAAACACCTGCTTGCGTTGGCCCCGCTCTCGCCCCCAGTACTCCCCGCGGCGTAGGGGAAAGATGCGCTTCCAGGCCGACGACAGCGAGCGCGCGCTCAGCGAGCATCCGCCGCCTAGCTCGCGGCAACCAACCACAACAAGGAGCGTCATGCCCTACGTCAACGTCGGTGAGGAGAACTCTGGGTCGATCGACCTGTACTACGAGGACCACGGAACCGGTCAGCCGGTGGTGCTGATTCATGGGTACCCGCTGAACGGTCATTCATGGGAGCGCCAGGAGCGAGCGCTCTTCGAGGCCGGCTACCGCGTGATCGCCTACGACCGCCGCGGTTGGGGCCAGTCCAGCCAGCCGACTATCGGCCACGACTACGACACGTTCGCCGCCGACCTGAACGCGCCGCTCGAGCACCTCGACCTGAACGATGTGGTCCTGGTCGGGTTCTCGATGGGCACCGGCGAGGTGACGCGCTACCTCTCCAAGTACGGCTCGGACCGCGTCAGCAAGGCGGCGCTGCTGGGAGCGATTCCACCGTTCCTGCTGAAGACCGACGACAACTCCGAAGGGGTCGACAAGGGAGTCTTCGATGGCATCAAGGAGGCGATCCTCAAGGATCGCTATGCCTACTTCAAGGACTTCCTCAACAACTTCAACAACGTCGACGTCTTTGGTGGCACGCGGATCAGCGACCAGGCCTGGCAGAACAGCTTCAACGTCGCCTGCATTGGCTCCGCCCACGCAAGCTACGTGTGCGTGGACACCTGGCTGACGGATTTCCGCGACGACCTGCCGAAGATCGACGTGCCGACGCTCGTGATCCATGGCACGGCCGATCGGATCCTGCCGTACGGCGCCACCGCCGAGCGCCTCCCCGGCCTGATCCAGGACATGAAGCTGGTCAGCGTGAAGGACGGACCGCACAACATCGCGTGGACTCATCCCGAGGTGGTCAACCCGGCCTTGCTCGCGTTCCTCGCCGGGGGACTCGAGGCGGTTGACGCGGCTCAGTCTGAGCTCGCCAACGTCTGACTCCAGGAGATCCGCGTCGGGGCGATGAGTTCCGGGCGCCAGGGCGGTCTAATGTGCCGAGGGTATGGCGACCCCGTCCACAGCGCAGAAGCGAGAGCTGCTCCAGGCCGCCCAGGGCGGCGATCACGAGGCGTATCGCCGGCTGGTGGAGCGGCTGGACTGACATGGCCGTGGTGCGCGTCAGCGGACCGCTGAAGCGACTGGCGGGCGGCCGTTCGGACCACCAGGTGGAGGGCGCGACGGTGGCCGAGCTGCTGCGTGAGCTGGAACGGGCCCACCCCGCGGTGGGCGGTTGGATCCTGGACGAGCGTGGGCTCATCCGCCGCCACATCAACGTGTTCGTGAACGGGGAGCGCGGCCGGGAGGCCACCGCGGTGGGCCCCGACGACCGCATCGACATCCTCCCCGCGATCTCCGGAGGTGCCGTATGACCGAGCTGCTGCTGGGAACCAAGAAGGGCCTGTTCGTGCTGGAAGGCGAGCCGGGTGGTGAGTTCGAACTGAAAGCCCGGGCGTTCGCCGGCGAGCCGGTGGAGTACGCCATGCGCGACCCCCGCAGCGGCCGCCTGCTCGCCTCCGTGACATCGCCGTTCTACGGACCCAAGCTGTGGTACGCCGACGATCCGTCCGGGGAGTGGACGCAGGCCGACGGGGTCGCGCTGCCCGAGGAAGGCGAGGAGGCGCTCGAGCGGATCTGGGTGCTCGCCGCCGGGGAGGACGAGCGAACCCTGTACGCCGGGGGTGACCCGGGCGTGCTGTTCGAGAGCGCGGATGGGGGCGCCACCTGGGAGCTCAACCGGGCGCTGTGGGAGCACCGGATCCGAGAGTCGTGGGAGCCGGGCGGCGGCGGCCTGTGCCTGCATTCGATCGTGCCCTGGCCGGGCGACCCGGACCGGCTCGCATTGGCGGTCTCCGCCGCCGGTGTGTGGCTGACCGAGGACCGAGGAGCTTCCTGGCGGCAGGGCAACGCCGGGCTCGTTCCCCGCTATGTGCCGGAGGACGCGGAGGCCGACCAGAGCAGCCTGTGCGTGCACCGCCTGCACCGCGCGCGCAGGCAACCGGAGCGGCTGTTCATGCAGTTCCACGGCGGGGTCTACCGCTCCGACGACGCGGGCCAGACCTGGACCGACATCGGCGCCGGCCTGCCCTCCGACTTCGGCTTCCCGCTGGTGCTCGACCCGGCCGACCCCGACAGCGCCTATGTGATCCCGCTGTCGGCCGACCAGGACCGCGTCACGCCCGACGGGCGCATGCGGGTCTACGAGACCCGCGACGCCGGCGAGACGTGGGTCGAGCGCGGGGATGGGCTCCCCCAGCGCGACGCCTACCTGACGGTCCTCCGGCTCGCCTTCGACACCGCCGGCGAGGGGTCGGACCTGCAGCTGTACTTCGGCACCACCACCGGCGAGGTATTCGGCTCGAATGACGCGGGCGAGGGGTGGTTCGGCGCCGCCTCCCTCCTGCCGCCGGTGTACTCGGTCAGCGCCGCGGGCTGACGGCCACAGCCGAGCGGGCGGCCCGCCCCTTCACAGAACCTTCGCACGGGCCGCGGG
>VAXS01000269.1 GCA_005883255.1 Actinomycetota bacterium
CGGCCGCACTCGCCCTGGGCGCGCCGGTTCTACCGCCAGGGCAGCAAGAAGCTGGAGCGCGCCCGGGCGCGGTGCGAGCGCGTCGACCGGCGCCGGCAGCGCCTGCTCAACCTGATCGCGGGGGCGCCGTCGGAGCCGGATCCGGTCCCGGCGCCCGAGCCGCAGCCGAAGGCCTAGCCCCCGGGGCGCCCGTACAATCCGGGCATGAGCGACCATCGGCTGCCCGAGCGGGATCGGCCGTGGATGATGCGCACCTACGCCGGGCACTCCACGCCCCGGCGCTCCAACGAGCTGTACCGGCGCAACCTGGCCAAGGGCCAGACCGGGCTGTCGATCGCCTTCGACCTGCCCACCCAGACCGGCTACGACCCCGACCACGAGCTGGCGCGCGGCGAGGTGGGGAAGGTGGGCGTCCCGGTCTCCCACCGGGGCGACATGGCGGCGCTGATGGACGGCATCCCGCTGGACGAGATGAACACCTCGATGACGATCAACGCCACCGCCGCCTGGCTGCTGGCGCTCTACGTGGTCGCCGCCGAGGACCAGGGCGTGGCGCCCGAGCGGCTCCAGGGCACGACCCAGAACGACATCATCAAGGAGTACCTGTCGCGGGGCACCTACGCCTTTCCCCCCGCCCCCTCCATGCGGCTGACCGCCGACGTGGTGGCCTACACCGTCGAGCACGTTCCCAAGTGGAACCCGATCAACGTCTGCTCCTACCACCTGCAGGAGGCGGGAGCCACGCCGGTGCAGGAGATCGCCTACTCGATGGCCAACGCCATGGCCGTCCTCGACGCCGTGCGTGAGCGGGTCCCGCAGGAGCTGATGGGGCGGGTGTTCGGGCGCATCTCGTTCTTCGTCAACGCCGGCGTGCGCTTCGTGGAGGAGCACGCCAAGCTGCGGGCGATGGCCGAGCTGTGGGAAGAGATCGGCCGCGAGCGCTACGGCGTGGAGGACCCCCGGCACCGGCGCTTCCGCTACGGCGTGCAGGTCAACTCGCTGGGGCTCACGGAGGCCCAGCCCGAGAACAACGTGCAGCGGATCGTGCTGGAGGCGCTGGCCGTCACGCTGGGGCGCAGCGCCCGGGCGCGCGCCATCCAGCTGCCGGCCTGGAACGAGGCGCTGGGGCTGCCGCGGCCCTGGGACCAGCAGTGGTCACTGCGCATCCAGCAGGTGCTGGCCTACGAGACCGACCTGCTGGACTACCCCGACCTGTTCGAGGGCTCGAAGGTGATGGACGGCCTCGTGGAGGAGCTGATCGAGGGCGCCCGGGCGGAGATGGCGGTGGTCGAGGAGCACGGCGGCGCCGTGCGCGCCGTGCCCTACATGAAGGCGGCGCTGGTGGACTCCCACCGCCAGCGCGTGCGACGGATCGAGTCGGGCGAGCAGGTGGTGGTGGGGATCAACCGCTACACCGAGACCGAGCTCTCCCCGCTGACCGCCGACGCCGAGGGCGGGATCCTGGTGGTCGACCCGGCAGTGGAGGCCGAGCAGATCGCCGGGGTGCGGGCCTGGCGCGAGGCGCGCGACGCGCAGGCCGCGTCGGCGGCGCTGGACGAGCTGGCGCGCGTGGCGCGCGCCGACTCCGAGAACATCATGCCGGCGACGATCGCGGCCGCGCGGGCCGGCGCCACCACCGGCGAGTGGGCGCACACGCTGCGGGAGGTGTTCGGCGACTACCGGGCCCCGACCGGCGTGGGCGACGCCGCGGCCGGCGTCGACGACGAGGACATCGCCGCTCTGCGCGAGGAGGTCGATCGCGTGAGCCAGGCGCTGGGGCGACGGCTCAAGGTCCTGGTGGGCAAGCCCGGCCTGGACGGCCACTCCAACGGCGCCGAGCAGATTGCGGTGCGGGCCCGCGACGCGGGCATGGACGTGGTGTACGAAGGGATCCGCCTGACGCCGTCGCAGATCGCCGCCTCGGCGCTGCAGGAGGGCGTCCACGTGATCGGGCTCTCGATCCTGTCGGGCTCGCATCGCGAGCTGATCCCGTCCGTGGTCGGCGCGCTGCGGGACGCGGGGGTGGACGCGCCGGTGGTCGTGGGCGGGATCATCCCCGAGGCCGACGTCCCCGGGCTGCTGGAAGCCGGCGTCGCCGCCGTCTACACGCCTAAGGACTTCGAGCTCAACCGCATCATGCGCGACATCGTGGAGCTCGTGGCCGAGCACCACGGGGCCGGGGCCGCACAGAGAACCGGGCGCCCGGCGGGGCCGACGAGGTGGCGGCGCTGCTGCGCGCCGTCTCGCCGGCGGCGCTGGGCGGGGAGGCGCCCGCACACGTGGTGGGCGTCACGGGGCCGCCGGGCGCCGGCAAGTCGTCGCTCTTGTCGGAGCTGGTGCGCGCCTGGCGGGCGGACGGCCGCACCGTGGCCGTGCTGGCCGTCGACCCCACCTCGAAGCGCTCGGGCGGCGCGCTGCTGGGGGACCGGGCGCGGATCGCCTTCGACCCTGCCGATCGCGGCGTGTTCCTGCGCTCGACGGCGGCCGGCGACCAGGTGGGCGGGCTGGCCCCGGCCACCCGCGCGGCCGCCCAGGCGCTGGCGGCCACGTTCGACCTGGTGGTGATCGAGACCGTGGGCGTGGGCCAGTCGGAGACCGACGTGGGCGACGTGGCCGACAGCGTCGCGGTGGTGGTCCAGCCGGGGGCGGGCGACGTGCTGCAGTTCCTCAAGGCGGGGATCATGGAGATCCCCGACGTGCTGGTCGTGACCAAGTCCGACCTGGGGCCGATCGCCCAGGCCACCCGCCGGGACCTGGTGGCCGCGCTGCGGGCGCTGGGCGCGCCGGACACGGAGGTCGTCGCGGTCTCGTCGGTGCCTCCGCCCCAGGGCATCGACGAGCTGGTGGCGGCGCTGGATGCGCACCGCTCGCGGGTGGACCTGGTGGCGCGCCGGGTGCGCGCCCGCCGCCATCACGCGCTGGCGGACTTCGCGGCGGAGCACGGCCAGCGCGGGCTGCGGGCGCTGGGCGGGCGACGCGCCGCGGAGGAATGGCTGTCGGAGCAGGACCCCGGGCTCGACGTGCCGGCGCTGACGCGGGCGCTGGAGGAGCGCGCGGAGGCCCAGGCGTGACCTCGCGCCCCCGGGCGAAGCCGCCCTCCCCTGCCGCCCCTCCCACCGACCCCCGCCGGCCGCTGGCAGGCATCGCCGGCGACTTCGCGATCGTCCTGGCCGCGTTCGCGGTCGCCGCGGGGATCGCCGGCGCGGCCGGGGCGGCCAACTTCGGCACCGCCCTGGCCTTCGGCCAGATCGGCTTCGCGCTGGCGCTGGCCTACGTGCTGGTCCGGCGCCACTAGATCTAGGCCAGGCGGTCGGCCAGCGTGGCGGCGATCCGGCGGGCGCAGGCCATGATCGTCAGCATCGGGTTCACCTTCAGGGAGGTGGGCAGGATGCTGGCGTCGGCGATGTAGAGGCCGGGGACGTCGTGCGCCTCGCCGTCGGGCCCGACGACGCCCGCCGCCGGGTCGGCGGCCATCCGCGCGGTCCCCAGCGGGTGGAACGCCGCCAGGCGCAGCTCGGCGGGGCGCACGCGAGCGCGCTCGACGCGGTCGCCCTGCTCGCCGGGCGCCAGCGCCGCCACCTGGCCCACCTGCGGGTAGACCTCACGGGCGCCGGCGGCGAAGTGCAGGTCGGCGGCGCGGGCGATCCCGTAGCGCAGGCTGGCGGCGTCGTCGTCGCGCAGGCGGTATGCGATCCGCAGGCGGCCGCCTCGGGTGAGCGCCACCCGGCCCTCGCTGCGTTCGGAGAGGTGAACACCTACTACCCCCAGATGGTCGTAGGCGGCCAGCCGCTCGACCAGCTCGGCACCGGCGCCGCGGAGCCAGTGCGCGCCGAACGCGAACGGCGTGAAGGTGGCCTCCAGGAACAGGCCGCGGTCCTGCCACTGGTCCACGTACCAGCTCTGCATCACGCCCTCCCACCCGCGGACGGGCTCGTCGAACCGCGCCCCGACCCAGCAGGCTGGATGGATCCGCAGGTGCCGGCCGAGGTGCGGCGAGCGAACCAGGCGCTGGCGGAGCAGCAGCTCCGGGGTCCCGAGCGCCCCGGCGGCGACTGGCGCAGCAGGAGACCGCGCCGGCGTTGCGCGGCAGCGGCCCGTTGGAGGCGCCCAGCGCCTCGGCGCCCGCCCGGCACAGCGCGGCGTTGCGGCCGGCCGTCGCCGGATCCACGGGGGCGACGCGCAGGTCGCGCTCCAGCGCCTCGAACTCGCCGTCGAGATCGGCGGCCCACTCGATCCCCAGGTCCGCGCGCCATCCGGCCAGCACGTCCGCGGGCGTGCGCAGGCAGGTCCCGGAGTTGATGACGGTCGTACCGCCCACGCAGCGGCCGACCGGGAGCGGGATCGCGGGCGCGCCCTCGCAGAACGTCAGCCCGCCGTCGCGGTACAGCGCCGGCAGCGCGCTCAGCGGGTCGGACGAGTAGTCGGAGGCGTCGTGATAGTCGCCCTCCTCGAGCACGATCGCGTCGAGCCCGCGCTCGGCCAGGACCCGCGCCACGGCCGCGCCTCCGGCCCCCGATCCCACCACCACGACGTCGCAGCGCTCGACGCCGTCGGGTGCGCGCAGCGCGTCGCGATCCAGGGGCGGAGCCGCGGGAGGAGGCGGTGCCGCGCCGCCGGCCAGCGCGCACCCGCGCTCGAAGACGATCCCCACCGCCCGCTGCACGGCGGGGTCGCGCGCCCAGCCCAGGCAGGCCAGCGTCTTGACCAGGAGCGCGAGGTCGCGGCGGAGGCGGCCGCGGCCCGCCTCGAGGCGCGCCAGGTGGGCCGCCCGCCGGTCGGCGGGGAGGTGCGAGAACCGCCGGCCGCGGCGCGGAGCGTCCGGCGCTCCGGTCCCCGCAGACCCGGCGCAGCCAGGAGGCCCGCGTCGGAGGCCAGCGCGGCGCCGCTCGCGCCGGCGCGCTGCGCGACCTCCTCCGCGCCGGCTCTTCAGCCCGGCGCCCGGGCGGCCGCCCGGCCGGCGAGCACCCAGCAGCCGAGCGCCACCCCCACCAGCACGCCGTCGACGATGAAGTTCAGGAGGTAGATGAAGACGTCCTGGCTCCAGACGAAGTAGGCGCCGGCGGCCAGCGAGGAGGCAGCCTTCCCGGCCGCCAGCACCAGCAGGAACGGCCGGTAGCGGACCACGTCCAGCGAGACCACCACCGCGATCCCGGTGATCACGGTCATGTAGGCGAATGCCAGGGCCAGCCACAGCTTCTCGCGGGTGGCGGGTCCGTGCGCGAACGAGCCGATCTGGTCGCCCAGGTCGTCGATCGTGTGGATGACGCCGTCGGGCGTGGCGACGAACAGGATCCCGACGACCGCGAAGCCCACCGCCAGCTGTCGCAACACGAACACCGCCGTCCGCTCCGCCCGCGCCCCGCTCATCGCGGCGCGATCCTATTAGAGCGGCTGGCGGCCGGAGTAGCCGGCGTCGAGGTCGTGCCAGTAGCCGATCCCGTCCTCCTCGGACTCGACCCAGCACAGGTACACCTCCTGATCGTCGCGCAACGCGGGGAAGTCGACGAGACCGCGGTCGAGGTCGCGCAGGACCACGTCGCGCTCGCGCAGCGCGGCCGCGGCCTCGCGCAGCTCGAGGAAGGCCTCCGACACGGCCCGGCCGGGGTCGCCGCCGCCGTTGCCGGGCATCGCTCCGGTGAGCGCGTCGCGGGCGTCCTCGTCCAGCAGGCGGTCGCGCGCCTCGCGCATCCGCGACAGCGTCTGCGCCACCCAGTCCAGCGTCGCCGTCGCCTCCTCCAGCGTGTAGTGGCGGGCGTGCCGCATCGGACGCGAGCTTACGCGCCTCCGGCGGTCAGCCGGCGAGCCGCGGGACCCGGCGAGCCGCGCACGAGGCGGTCATCCCGGTCCCGGGCGGCGAGACCTGGACGGCCGCGCTCCGCGCTCCCGGGCACGCCCCCACCCGCAGGACCGGGGCGCCGGGAGCCGACAGGATCGCGGCCCCCTGGGCGTCGACGCTGTAGCCGTTCGGGTACTGGCGGGCCGGCACCACGATCTGGCTCTCGGCGAACGCCGGGAAGCTGCCGCCGCCGGCGGCGCGGGCGGTCGAGTAGGCGAGGTCGAACAGGTGGGTCTGGGGGTCGAAGCCGAAGCCCTGCGGGGTCCCGGCCACCGCGGCCGGATAGGGCCGCGTGAGGACGTCCAGCGTGCTGGTCACCAGGTTGTCGCCCGCGGGCGGCTGGGATGGGTCGCGCACGATCGCCTGGGTGTCTCCGGGGCCGCTGGTGGTGGGGTCGTCGCAGCCGCAGTACGCCCACTCCTCCCAGGGGATCATGTTCGCGTCGGCGCGATCGACCATCCGCTCCAGGATCCCCTGGTCCTGCGTGGCGCCGAACTCGGTCATCATCAGCGCGTCGCCGGTGGCGGCGGAGTGCTTGACCGCGTTGGCCACCACGGTGTTGTCGAACTGGTCGCAGGCGGCGCCCCGCAGCGGGTCCTGCGAGTTGGGCGTGGCCAGGCAGTAGCCGTGGTAGGCGAAGCCGCTGCGCGCGTCGCCCGGCGCGCCCACCTGGGTGTCGGCGCCGTCGTTGAAGA
>VAXS01000270.1 GCA_005883255.1 Actinomycetota bacterium
AGCGCGACATCTCCCACTCGGGCGTGGAGCGCATCGTCCTGCCCGACTCCACGATCCTCATCGACTACATGCAGCAGCTGGCGCTGCGGGTGGTGCGGGGGATGACCGTCTATCCCGACCGGATGCGCGCCAACCTCGAGGCCACACACGGGGCGCTGTTCTCGCAGCGGGTCCTGCTGGCGCTGGTGGAGGGCGGGATGGATCGCGACGCCGCCTACCGGATCGTCCAGGCCGCAGCCCAGCGGGCCTGGGACGAGGGCGTGTCACTGCGCGAGCTGCTGGCCGCCGAGCCGGTGGCCGCCGGGCTCGACCTCGACGCGATCTTCGACTACGGCGACTTCGTGCGCCACGCCGGCGAGGTGGTCGACCGGCTGGACGAGATCGCCTAGCGACGCGTCCGTCCGAGGCGCAAGCGACGATCTGCACATGGAGGGCTCCGCCGCGGAGCTGGGTGCCATCGTCGATCGGTTGGAGGCGGCCGCGTCGCGGCTCCGCGACGACGCCGCGCCGGCGCCGGCTCCGCCGCCCCCGCCCGAGCGCCGCCGCCTGGCGACGGTGATCGAGGGGCTGGAGCGGGCGAACGTCGAGGTGCGCCGCGCCCGGGCCCGCCTGGCCGAGCTGGAGGCCCGCCTCGAGGGCCCCCGGGCCGCGTAGCGCGCGCCGCGGCCGTTGCTAGGATCGCGGCAGTGACGTCGGTTGTCGACCTTCCCCTGCTCGCGTCCGGGAAGGTCCGCGAGATGTACGACCTGGGGGACGAGGTCCTGATGGTCGCCTCGGACCGCATCTCCACCTACGACGTCGTGCACCCGACGCCGATCCCGGACAAGGGGAAGGTCCTCACCGGCCTCTCGGCGATGTGGTTCGGGCGCACCCGCGACATCGTTCCCAACCACCTGCTCTCCGCCACCGAGGGCGTGCCGCCGGAGGTCCGGGGCCGGGCGCTGCGGGTCCGCCGGCTGCGGATGCTCCCCGTGGAGTGCGTGGTGCGGGGCTACGTGACCGGCTCGGGCTGGAAGGATTACCAGGCCACCGGCGCGATCTGCGGGATCCCGCTGCCGGAGGGCCTGCGCGAGTCCGAGCGGCTGCCCGAGCCCATCTTCACACCCGCCACCAAGGCCGAGGAGGGCCACGACGAGAACATCGACTTCGAACGCGCGGCCGACCTGGTGGGCGACCGCGGGCTGATGGAGCGCGTGCGCGATGTCTCGCTCGCGCTGTACTCGTTCGGCGCCGAGCACGCGCGCGCCCGGGGGATCGTCCTGGCCGACACCAAGTTCGAGCTCGGCCTCGACGCCGCCGGCGAGCTGACGCTGGGCGACGAGGCGATGACTCCCGACTCGTCCCGGTTCTGGCCGGCCGACGAGTACGAGCCCGGCCGCGGCCAGCGCTCCTTCGACAAGCAGTACGTGCGCGACTGGGCGGCGGGCAGCGGCTGGGACAAGTCCCCGCCGGCCCCCGCCCTCCCCGACGAGGTGGTCGAGCAGACGCGGGCGAAGTACCTCGAGGCCTATGAGCGGCTGTGCGACGAGCCGTTCGCGGCCTGGCTGGAGCGGACGGCGTGAGGGCGCGGGTGCTGGTGCGGCCGAAGTCCGGGATCCTCGATCCCCAGGGCAAGGCGGTGGAGCGCGCGCTGCCGGCGCTGGGCTTCGACGGCGTGGCCAACGTGCACGTGGGGCGGCTGATCGAGCTCGACGTCGACGACCCCACCGACCTCGAGGCGATGTGCGAGAAGCTGCTGGCCAACCCGCTCATCGAGGAGTACGAGATCCAGACGGAGCCGGCCGCGGAATGAAGGTCGGCGTCGTCCGCTTCCCGGGCTCCTGCGACGAGGTCGACGCGCTCCTGGCGGCCGAGCGCGTGGGCGACGCCGGGCTGCTGTGGCACGGCGACCGCGACCTGCAAGACGTGGACGCCGTCGTGATCCCGGGGGGCTTCTCCTACGGCGACTACCTGCGGGCCGGGGCGATCGCCCGCTTCTCGCCGGTCATGGAGTCGGTGGACGTGGGCCTGCGCTTCGTCTGCCGCCAGGTCGAGTGCGAGGTGGTCAACGCCGCCACCCCGTTCACGCGCGCGTGCGCGGAGGGGGAGCGCCTGTCGATCCCCGTCAAGCACACCACCGGGCGCTATCACCCGCCGGCCGGGCTGGACCCGGCGCAGGTCGTGCTCCGCTACGCGCCCGGCCACAACCCCAACGGCTCCGAGCAGGACATCGCGGGCGTGGTCAACCCGGCCGGGAACGTCTTCGGGCTGATGCCCCACCCCGAGCACGCGTCCGATCCCCTCTCCGGCTCCACAGACGGATTGAAGGTTTTTGCGTCGATGCGCGAGCACGTCGAGACGGCGGCGCTCGTGGCCTAGGTAGGCTGGCCGCAAGGTCCAGCTCCGAGGAGGCAATCGCATGCACGCAGTCGTCGTGAGGGTCACCGTCCATGACTTCGAGGCCGGCCTGGCCAACCTCCGCAGCGAGGTCGTCCCGCGGGTGTCGCAGGCGCCGGGGTTCGTGGCCGGCTACTGGCTGCGGCCCGTGGACGACCAGGGCCTGGGGGTGATCGTGTTCGAGTCCGAGGAGGCGGCGCGGAACGTCGCCGAGCAAGTCCAGGCCTCGCCGGATGACGCGGTCACGTTCGAGAGCGTCGAGGTGCGCGAGGTCGTGGCGCACGCCTGACTTGGCCACCGTCGGCGACCCCCGCCACCGCGAGCTCGGCCTCACCGACGCCGAGTACGAGCTGATCTGCGAGAAGCTCGAGCGGGCGCCCAACGCGGTGGAGCTGGCGATGTTCTCGCTGCTGTGGTCGGAGCACTGCGCGTACAAGCACTCGCGCAAGCTCCTGCGGCGCCTTCCCACCGAGGGCGAGCGCGTGCTCATGGGGCCGGGAGAGAACGCGGGCGCGGTGGACGTGGGCGGCGGGCTGGCCTGCGCGTTCAAGGTCGAGTCGCACAACCACCCCACCGCGGTGGAGCCCTTCCAGGGCGCGGCCACCGGCGTGGGCGGGATCCTGCGCGACGTGTTCGCGGTGGGCGCCCGGCCAATCGCGGTGCTCGACTCGCTGCGCTTCGGCGAGCCGGCCTCCGGGCGCTCCCGCTACCTGCTCGACCGGGCGGTGGCCGGCATCGGCCACTACGGCAACTCGATCGGCGTGCCCACGGTGGGCGGCGAGGTCTACTTCGAGGGGCCCTACGAGCAGAACTGCCTGGTCAACGCGATGTGCGTTGGCCTGGGCGAGCGGGCGCGGCTGGTGCGGTCGGCCGCGGCGGGGCCGGGGAACATCGTGGTGTTGGTGGGAGCCTCGACCGGGCGCGACGGGATCGGGGGCGCCTCGGTGCTGGCCTCGGCGGAGCTCGACGAGGGAGACGCGGCGCAAGCCAAGCGCCCCTCCGTGCAGATCGGCGATCCGTTCGAGGAGAGCAAGCTGCTGGAGTGCTGTCTCGAGCTGCTGGAGGCCGGGCTGCTGGTCGCGCTGCAGGACCTGGGCGCGGCGGGCCTCACCTCCTCGTCGGCCGAGATGGCCAGCAAGGGCGGG
>VAXS01000041.1 GCA_005883255.1 Actinomycetota bacterium
CAGCCCCAGCAGCACCAGCAGCCCGATGGCGATCTCCACGAAGGCCACCGTGACGCCGGCGAACGCGGGGTGATGGAGCGGGAAGGCGCGCAGCAAGAACCCGCCCGGCGTGTGGCTGGCGAACCCGTGCAGCTGGTCGCCGATGTAGGAGCGCGAGCCCCTGTGCAGGAAGCCGGGATCGGACAGCTTCTGGATTCCCGCGTAGACGAAGGTGACGCCCAGGAACGCGCGCAGCGGCAGCAGCCCGAGCCCCGGGAAGCGCGACTCCTCCGCCATGGCCCGGACCCAACACGCGCCGGAGAAACCGTTCTTAAAGCCAGCCTGAGAATCAGCTCATGAGCGCCCGGGCCCGCCGCCCGATGCCCTTCCACGGATCCCCCTCGGCCTCCAACCGCCTGCCGATCGTGCGGACCGTCCAGCGGTCCGGCCGCAGCCGGCGATCCGACAGCTCCTCCCAGCGCAGCGGGGTGGCCACCGGCGCGGGCTCGCGGGCGCGGACCGCGTACGGAGCGATGGCGTGCTGCGCGTAGGCGTTGCGGTTGACGTCGACGTAGATGCGTGTACCGCGCTCCGCCACGTGCCACTCCAGGGTGAGCCGGCGGTCGTCGGCCACCATGGCCTCGGCCAGCGCGCGGGCGAACCGGTGCACGTCCTGGAACCCGGGGCCGCGCCGCAGCGGCGCCACCACGTGCACTCCCCGCGAGCCGCTGGCCAGCGCGAACGGCACCAGGCCGGCGTCGCGCAGCCGCTCGCCCGCCGCCCGGGCGGCCGCGCGGACGTCCGCGAACCGGGCGCCGGGCGATGGGTCGAAGTCGAGGATCAGCCGGTCGGGCCGCCGGGGCTCGTCGGCGCGCGCGGGCCACACGTGCAGCGCGATCGCGTTCTGCCCCGCCAGATAGACCAGCGTGGCGGCGTCGTCGGCCAGCACGTGGGTCACCGTCCCGTCGCGCTTCGAAAGGCGCGCCCGCGCCACCCAGTCGGGGAAGTGGCGGGGGATCGACTTCATGATGAAGCCCTCTCCGCCGATGCCGTTCGGGAACGCGTGGATGGTGAGCGGCCGCCCGCGCACGTGGGGGAGCATCGCCGGGGCCACCCGCTCGTAGTGGGCGGCCAGCTCGCGCTTGGTCACCCCGGCCTCGGGGAACAGGACCTTGTCCGGGTTCGAGATGCGGACGTCGCGGGCCCTCACTCCCGCACCACCTCCCGGGCCGGCTTGTCGTCGCGCAGCCCCAGGAACCGCGGGTGGCGCAGGCGCCCGTCCCGCGTCCACTCGGTGAAGCCGATCTGCGCCACCAGCTCGGGCTCCACCCAGGTGGTGCCGCGGGTCGGCGGGTCGCCGACGTCGAAGGGCGAGCGCTCCCGCCGCAGGGGCTGCAGCCGCCGCGCCAGGTCGTGCAGCGTGGCCCGGTCGAAGCCCGTCCCCACCTTTCCGGCGTAGGCGAACGAGCCGTCGCGCCAGTAGCCCAGCAGCAGCGCCCCCAGCTCCTCGCGCGACCCGCGGGGTGCCGTGTAGCCGCCGATCACCAGCTCCTGCTCGGCCGCGCACTTGAGCTTGAGCCAGTCGTGCGAGCGCCCGTGGACGTAGGGGCCGTCGACCCGCTTGGCGATCAGGCCCTCCCAGCCGCGCCGGCAGGCGTCGCGGTACAGCCGCTCCCCGTCGCGGTTGCGGTGCAGGGTGAAGCGGACGTGGCCGTGGAAAGAGAGCGCGGCCCGCAGCAGCGACTTGCGCGCCCGCAGGGGCAGCGCGGTGACGTCCATCCCCGCCAGGTGCAGCAGGTCGAACACGTAGTAGAAGACCGCCACGCGCTCGCGCCCCCGGCGAGCCAGGCGCTCGAAGCTGGTGCGCCCGCCCTCGAAGGCGACCACCTCCCCGTCGACCACGAACCGGTCGGCGTCCTCGTGCTCCAGCGCCTCCACCAGCTCGGGGTAGCGCTCGTTGAGGGACAGGTCGTTGCGCGAGAGCAGCCGCACCCGTCCGCCGCCCTTGATCGCCACGCAGCGGATCCCGTCCAGCTTGCGCTCGAACATCCAGGCCGGGTCGTTGAAGCGCTTGTCGGTGAGGACCGCCTTCATTACCTCCACCCGCTCGGGCAGCGGCTCGGGTCGCAGCCGCGCCCGGTCGGCGTCCGCCAGGGCGGCGAAGGGGTCGCTCACCTCGCCTCCGCCCGCACCTGCTCGATCGTGCGCCCGCTGAGCACCGACTCCGGCTGGGTGCTGGTGGGCCGCCGGCGGGCGTCGGCCCCCTCGTCGCGGCGCTTGATCAGCAGCCACTGGGCCTTCTCGCCCCGCCCGCGCATGCGCTGCAGCGACCAGCCGCCGCGCAGCTTGCGTCCCTCCAGCCAGAAGCGGGCGTGGCCGGCGCGCAGGGCCTCGGCCAGCGACCGGTCCTCGTCCAGGTCGCGGTACTCGCCCGCGTCCCACACGATCACCGCCCCCGCTCCATACTGGCCCTCGCCGATCACCCCCTCGAAGTCGCCGTACTCCAGGGAGTGGTCCTCGACCTCCACCGCCAGGCGCTTCTCGCGCGGGTCCAGCGACGGGCCCCGGGGGACCGCCCACGACTTCAGGACCCCGTCCACCTCGAGCCGGAAGTCGTAGTGCAGGCTGCGCGCCGCGTGCTTGTGGATCACGAAGCGGGGCACCCGCCGACCGTACCCGGCCCGGGCAGATCACGTGCGCAGGGGCCGACCGGTGGCGTCGCAGGGCAGGGGCGCGAGCGGCGGTTGCTCCGCCCGCTGCGTGCCGATCACGTCCAGGGCCTCGCGCATCGAGGTGGGGCGGATGCTGCCGCTGCGGTTCTGGTACGGGTGGTCCAGGAAGCGGACGACGAGCAGGCTGGAGATCACCATCGTGCTCACCGCGAACATCATCAGGCCCTGGGAGAGCCGGCGCTCTTCAGGATCGGCGAACAGGCAGGTGTAGGCGATCACCACCGCCCCGCCCAGGATCAGCACCAGCCACACCAGCGGCGGGACCACCGACGCCGCCTCCGCCAGCCGGCCTCGGCGACCGGTCTGCCGCGCCTCGGACTGGTCGAACCAGTGCGAGAGGGCGGTGGTGGGCTTGTCGCCGACGATCCGGACAGCGCGCAGGTCGCGATCCAGCGCGTTGATCCATCCCTGGACCACGGGGCTCGAGCGTTCGTGGCGCATGGCCGGCCACTCCAGCTCGGCCACCGCGCGCCCGTAGCACACGAGCTGACCCTGCAGGGTGAGGCGGGCGGGGGTGGGGAAGAGCGCCGCGGTCCGGAACATGCCCGTTACGGCGTCGGCCTCGCCCCGGGCGTCCTTGCGGGCGCTGTCGTAGCTCTGGAAGGTCAGGAAGAACACGAACGCCAGCAGGACCGCGAAGGCCGTGCCCACCACGGCAAACACCCCGGCCGCCTCCGCGGTGTCCTTGAAGAAGCTGCCCACCGGCGCGCGCCGGCGCACCAGCAGCATCAGCCCCACGGCCAGGCCCTCGGCCCCGGCGAGGATCACCACCGCCAGCCACAAGCTCATGAGTCGCTCCCGGTCATGCCGGCGCGATCATGGCCGCGGCGCCGGACGCCTGACCGGACCCCTTGAGTCGGACGCGCCGACCTGCTTCACTGCTCGCTTCGCCTCCCTCCGAGAAAGGACTCTCGCATGGCTCCCCAGGTCCTCGAGACCGGCGCGCTCGACGATCTGCGCGTCCGGATGACCGGCCCGCTCGTCACGGCCTCCGACCCCGCCTACCACGAGGCGCGGCGCGTGTTCAACGGCATGATCGACCGGTATCCGGCCGCGATCGCGCACTGCCAGACCACCGACGACGTGGTCGCCGCTCTGGCCTGCGCCCGGGCGCACGACCTGCCCGTCGCGGTGCGTTGCGGCGGCCACTCCACCCCCGGCTTCAGCACCTGCGACGACGGCCTGGTGATCGACGTGGGCGGCCTCAAGCACGTCGAGGTGGATGTCGAGGCGGGGGTGGCCACGCTGGGCGCTGGCCTGACCTGGGGCGAGCTCGACGCCGCCACGCAGCAGCACGGGCTGGCCGTGACGGGCGGCCGGGTCTCCGACACCGGCGTGACCGGACTGACCCTGGGCAGCGGCTCGGGCTGGCTGGAGCGCAAGTACGGGATCACGGCCCAGAGCCTGCTCGGCGCCGAGGTGGTGCTGGCGGACGGGAGCGTGGTGCGCGCCGACGCGGACGGCGACGCCGACCTGCTGTGGGCGCTGCGCGGCGGCGGCGGCAACTTCGGCGTGGTCACCGAGCTCACCCTGAAGGTCCATCCGGTCGGGCCGCTGGTCCTGGGCGGGATGCTGGCGTACCCGCGGGAGCACGCGGGCGAGCTCGCGCGCGCCTACCGCGACTACATCGAGCGGGCGCCCGACGAGGTGGGCGGCGGCTTCGCGTTCGTCTCCGCGCCGCCCGAGGAGTTCGTGCCCGAGGAGATGCGGCTGAAGCCCATCGTCGGGATCGTCTGGGTCTACGTGGGGCCGATCGACGAGGGCCGGGAGGCGCTGGCCCAGTGGAAGGAGATCGCCCCGCCGGCCCTGGAGATGGTCGGGCCGATGCCGTACGTGGCGCTGCAGCAGCTGCTCGACGCGGCGAGCCCCAGGGGCATCCGTGAGTACTTCAAGGTCGACTGGGTGCCCGAGCTCACGGACGAGGCGATCGACACGATGGTCGAGCAGGCGAACGCCGCCCCCTCGCCGATGAGCCAGGTGATCCTGGAGCCGCTGGGCGGGGCGATGCACCGGATCGGCGACGCCGACCTGGCGCTGCGGATCCCCGACGTGAAGTGGTCGTACTTCTGCCTGGGGCTGTGGCCGGACGCCGCCGACGACGAGGCCAACGTCGGCTGGGCGCGCGGGCTGGCGGCGGCGATGAAGCCGTTCGCGCTGTCCAGTCCGTACCCCAACTTCGTCTCCCCCGACGAGGGCCAGGCGCGGCTGCGCGAGGGCTACGGCGAGGAGAAGTACGCGCGGCTGGCGGAGCTCAAGCGCCGCTACGACCCCGACAACGTCTTCCGCCTGAACCAGAACATCGCGCCGGCTGGCTACCGCCCCGTCGCCGCCTCGTAGGCCACGCCCGCGCGGAGGACCAGCGGCTCCGTCCCGGGCCGGCCGGTCAGCTGCATCCCGAAGGGGAGGCCCTCGTGCTCGCCCAGCGGGAGCGCGAGCGTGGGGCCGGGCAGCTGGCTCGCCGGCAGGACGAGCGAGGTCAGGGCGGCGCGCAGCGGCACCGGTCGCCCGCGCACGTCCATGGTCTCGGCGTCCCGCGGCGGCGCCACGCCGGGAGTGGTGGGCGCGAGCAGCAGGTCGAGGCGCTCGCGGTCCATGGTGGCATGCGTGGCGTCCACCAGCGCCCAGCGGGCGCGGGCCGCGGTCAGCGCCGTCGCGGCCGGCACCAGGGCGCCGGCCAGCAGGCGCTGGCGCACGTCCGGCGCGCAGCGGGGCGCCAACTCCGCCAGGTGGTGGCGGTGCACGGCGGCCGCCTCGGCCATCTGGACGGGGTTGTGCGCGTCTCGGGCGTGGGCCAGCAACGGCAGCGAGACCGTCCTCACCCGCGCCCCCAGCCGCCGGAGCACGTCGGCCGCCGTCTCCAGCGCCGGCTCCACGTAGGGCTGGCAGCGGTCGCCCGACAGCTCCGCCACCACTCCCACGCCCAGGCCGTCGAGCC
>VAXS01000042.1 GCA_005883255.1 Actinomycetota bacterium
CCGGGCACGCCGATCGAGATCGCCGTGGCGCGGGACGGCTCGGAGGTGGAGCTCGACGTCCGCGACCACGGCCCCGGGCTGCCGGACGGTCCCGGGGACGCGATGTTCGAGCGCTTCTGGCGGGCCGAGCGCGGCCGCGGGCGGGGCAAGGCCGGCGCCGGGCTGGGCCTGGCGATCGTCGCCGGGATCGTGGACGCGCACGGCGGCCGGGTCCAGGCCGCCGACGTCCCCGGCGGCGGCGCGCGCTTCACCGTGCGCCTACCGGCGGGGACGCCCGCTCCCCAGCCGGCTCCGCAGCCGGCGCCCAGCTAGATCGGCTGGGTCGGCGGCTGGCCCGGACCCGGGTCGACGCCCGGCACCGGGCCCGCCCCGGGCGGGGGACCATCGCCGCCAGTCCCTCGGCGATGGGCGCCCCGGGGCCCGCAGGGCCCTCCCCGCCCGGGGGCGAACGCCTGGACGGCGGTCACCTTGAAGTCCTTGTCGACCAGCACCCTCACGAAGCTGCCGTTGGACTTGCGCAGGTGGGCCTCGTAGGCCGAGCGCTGGCCGTCGCTCTCCAGCCGCAGGACGGTGGCGCCCGGGACCTTCGCCAGCGCGGCCTGGCGGACCTTGTCGGCCGTGGTCCCGGTCAGCGGGGTCTCGTCGTGACGGTAGCCGTGGGGTCCGCCGAAGCCGTACGGGCCGGGCGCTCCGCGCGGCGTGGAGGTCGTCCCCGGTCCCGACGCGGCGCCGGCGAGCGCGGCGCTGCCGATCGCGATCGCGGCCAGTCCGGCGAGGACGAGGACGAGGTTGCGTGCGCTCCTGAGCATGGTGACGGCTCCTCGGGATCGGAGGGCGTCCATCTTCCCGCGCCATCCTGAGAGCACCCTGGGTAACCCTGAGGGTCTGCTGGGACTCCTCAGTGCGAGCGGGCGAGGATCTGGTCCGGCGTTCACATGCGTCCCCACGGGGACGAGCGCGGGCGCGGCGTGCCCGTAGTACACGAACCGGCCCGCGTAGGGCCCGTGGTCGATGCGCAGGACGGGCGCGTAGGGGCCGAAGCCGGGGATCCCCTCGCGGACGATGGTCCCGCTGGTGATCGCCACCTCCACCGCGCCGCCGCCGCAGGCGAAGCCGTGCGTGGCGATGTCGATGCCCTGGTCCGGCGTCCACGTGCTGGGGTCGAGCGCCACCGAGAGCGGGCTGATCGGGAACGCCCAGCCGCCCACCGACGGCCCGCTCGGTCCCTGGATGAACGACTGCGTGCTGTTGCCGCCCGGCAGCACGATGCCCTGCTTGCGCAGCTGCTGCAGCTCGCGGCGGACCTCGGCGTCGGAGGGCGCGCCGGGCGCGATGTGGTGGCCGGTGCTGCTGGTGGCCGCAGCCTTGGGGAGCGGGTCGGCCTCCCCCACCTTCCCGGCCACCGAGACCGCGGCGCCCGCGGGACCGGCCGCCGCGCCGCCCACCGCGGTGTGATGGGCCGCTGGCTGGCCCGGATCACGTCGGCCAGCGAGACGTCCTGTCCGGCGCCGCGCGAGGTCGACGATCCGCCGGTCAGCAGCACGACCGCCGCCCCCACGGCCGCTCCCACGACCACGAGCGCAACGCACGCCACCTGCCAGCGTCGGAACCTAGTGCGCATCCGCCTCCCGGCAAGAGGGGCAGCGCCCGTGGAGCACGACCTCGTGGGCGTCGACCTGGAAGTCGACCCGGCGGGCCAGACGGGCGATGGCCTGCTCGAGGGCGCGGTCCTCGAACGGCAGGATCCGCTCGCAGCGCTCGCACACCACGTGGTGGTGGTGCTCGCCGCTGGGCAGCGCCGCCTCGTAGAGCGCCTCGCCCTGGCCCACCTCCAGTCGCTGGACCAGTCCCAGTCCGTGCAGGGTCTCCAGCGCCCGGTAGACGCTGGCCAGCGAGACCCGGGGGCCGGCTGCGCGCAGCGCCGCGTGGATCTCCTGGGCGCTGGTGGCGCAGTCCTGGGCGGTGAGGAAGTCGATCACCGCCTCCCGGGCCCCGCCTCGTCGCAGCCCGGCGTCCTGCAGCGCGCGCCGGGCATGACCGGCCCACGGTCCCGGCGGGTGACGGTCCGTCGTCGAGCTCATGCGGGGAGCGTCCTTCGTTCGTGGGTGACGGCGGGCCGCACGGCCTGGACGGCGAGCGACGCCAGGTAGGTGAGGACCATGACGCCGGCGATCGAGGCTCCCGCCGCGGTCTTCAGGTAGTAGGAAGCGTAGAGGCCACCCAGGCCGGCGAGCGCCGCCAGCCCCACGGCCGTCGCCATCAGCGGCACCATCCGGCGGCAGTGCAGGCGGGCGGCCGCCGGCGGCGCCACCACCACGGCCACCACCAGGAGGTTCCCCAGGGCCTGGACGCCGATCAGGACCGCGACGGCCAGTAGCACCAGCACGGCCAGGTCGGCCACCAGGGGGCGGGCGCCCACGGACCGGGCGCTGAGGCGGTCGAAGCCCACCGCCAGCAGGCGGGTGTGCAGCAGCCGCAAGGCGATCGTGACGGCGGCGGCCAGGCCGGCGGCCAGCGCCAGGTCCCCGGGCGTGATCGCCAGGATGTCGCCGAACAGCAGTCCCTGCACGCCCGGCGGCGAGCTGGGCGACAACGCCAGCAGGACGCCCAGCCCGAACAGCGCCGTCACGACCACCGCCACGCCGGTGTCGCGTCCGATCGCCGGGACACGTCCCACCAGCGCCACCGCCACCGCGGCCACCAGCAGGCCCAGGGCCCCGCCCAGCACCAACGGGAGGCCGGTCAGGGCTGCGACGACCAGGCCGGGGAACATGGCGTGCGGCAGCGACTCCGCGCTGTAGGAGGCCTCGTAGAACACCACCCAGCAGCCCAGCGCGGCGCCGCTGAGGCTGAGCAGCAGCGACTCGACCAGGGCGCGCTGCATGATCCCCTGGCTCCAGGGGTGCACGAGCGCGTGCCAAACCGCGCTCACCGTGCCTCCTCGTCGTGGTCGTGGTGGTGGGGCGGCACGATCGCCAGCTCCCCGCGCCCGCCGTCGGGCAGCGGCACGATCGCGGCGCCGTACGTCGCCTCCAGGACGGGGCGGGTGAGCGTCGAGTCCGGCGGCCCGAAGGCGATCTGGCGGCGGTTGAGGCACAACACCAGGTCCCAGGCCCGGGCCTGGTCGAGGTCGTGGGTGGCGACCAGCACCGCCCGGCCGTCCGCGACCAGCCGGTCGACCAGGCGCATCAGCCGCTCCGCGCTCTGGCTGTCCATGCCGCTGAAGGGCTCGTCGAGCAGCAGGAGGCGGGTGTCCTGTACCAGCGCGCGGGCCACCAGCACCCGTTGTCGCTGGCCGCCGGACAGCTCGCCGAACGAGGTGTCCGCCTGCTCGCGCAGGCCCACCAGGCCCAGCGCCTCGAGCGCGTCGCGTCGCTCGGCCCGGCCCGGTCGCCGCCACCAGGCCAGCCGGGGGATCGTGCCCATCAGGGCCACGTCGAGGGCCGAGACCGGGAAGTCCAGCCGGGTGCGCTCGGTCTGGGGGACCGTGGCGCAGCGCGCCCGCACGCCGACGGTTCCGGCGGTGGGCTGGAGCTCGCCCAGCAGGACGCGGAACAGCGTGGTCTTGCCGCCGCCGTTGGGACCAAGGACGGCGATGCGCGCGCCGGGGGCGACGTCGAAGCTCACGCCGGTCAGGACCGGCGGGCCTCCGTAGCCGGCGGCCAGACCGCGCGCGTGGGCCAGCGCCTCGTGGCTCACAGGCCGGGGATCGAGCATCCGGCCCTCCCGCCGGTGAACCCGCGGACCATCGCGTCGGCGTTGTGCGTCTCCATCGTCAAGTAGGTGGCTCCGGCCGAGCCGGCCGGGCCCAGCGTGTCCCCGTACAGGGTGAGGTTCCCGATGACTCCGGTCTGGCGGGCCACGCCCTGGGCGAGCTTGGGGTTGATGGAGCTCTCGAGGAAGATCGCCTTGACCCGCTCGCGGCGGACCTGGTCGGACAGGGCGGCGATGTCGCCCGCCGAGGGCTGGGCCTGCGTGGTCTGGGAGGGGATGATCGCCCCCACCACCTGCACGCCGTAGCGCCGGGCGAAGTAATTGAACGCGTCGTGGCTGGTGACCAGCTTGCGCTGGCCGGCGGGGACCGCGGCGAAGCAGCTCTGGATGCCGGCGTCCAGCGCTGCCAGGCGGGTCAGGTAGCGGGCGGCGTTGGCCTGGTAGTCGGCCCGGTGGCCGGGGTCGGCCCGGACCAGCGCGTCGCGGATGCCCCGCACCGCGGACTGCGCGTTGCGCGGGTCGTGCCACCAGTGGGGATCGAACCGGGAGGCCTCGGGCCCGCTGGACTCGCCTGGGAAGCGCGCCACCGTGGCCTGACCCAGGTCCACCACGCGCGGACGGCCGCCGGCCTCGTCGACCACCTTGGACATCCAGCGGTCCAGGTTGTCGCCGTTGACGAACACCAGCCTGGCGCCGGCGGTGGCGGTGACGTCCTTGGGTCGGGGCTCGTACTCGTGGGGGTCGGTGTTGGGCTGGAGGATCTGGTGAAGCGAGACGTCGTGGCCGCCCACGGCCCGGACGAAGTCGCCGATCTGGGTGGTGGTGGCCACCACGGCCACGCCGCCGCCGCTGGAGCCCGCGGACGCGCCGCACCCGGCCAGCGCCAGCGCGACCAGCGCCGCGGCGACGGCGGCCAGCGGGCGGCGCCGGGCGCGGGGCAGCGCCCGGGCCAGCGCGGCGAGGAGGAAGATCGCGCCGGCCAGCACGGCGATCGCCGCGCCGGGCGGGATGTTCGCCTTGACCGACAGCCACAGCCCGGCGGTCCCCTCGGCGGCGGTGAGGAGGACCGAGCTCGCCTGCCAGCTGCCCAGGCGGCGGGTCCACAGCCGGGCGGTGGCGGCCGGGACGACCAGGAGCGCCGCCGCCAGCAGCGAGCCGATCGCGGTCAGGCTGGCCACGGCGGCGAAGGCCACCATCCCCAGCAGCAGGAGGTCCCCGGCGCTGGAGCGCAGCCCCATCGCGTCGGCCGACTCGCGATCGAAGCCGGCGGCCAGCCAGCGCGGCCCGGCGCTCAGCGTGGCCAGGACGGCCAGCAGGCTGAGGCCACCCGCCACCAGGATGTCGCGGGTCCCCACCACGAGGAGGCTCCCGAACAGCTGGTTCTCGACGCCCGACCCGGAGTGGAAGACGTCGGAGGCGAGGATGATCCCCAGCGCGAGCGCGCCCACGAGCACGATCGCGGTCTGGCTGTCGTAGCCGGAGCGCTGGCGGGCGGACAGCCGTCCCACGCCGGCCGCGAAGACAGCCGCCACGCCGGCGGCGCCCAGCGGCGCCGCGAACCCCAGTCCGGCGGCGAGCACCAGCCCCGGGAATGAGGCGGCCGCGACCGCATGGGTGAAGAACGCCAGCCCGCGGAGCACGATCCAGGTCCCCAGCAACCCCGCCCCGACCGACAGGACGAGCACCTCGACCAGGCCACGCTGCACGAACGCGAGATCGAACGGATCGAGCACGGGCGCGGCACGCTAGCAGATAGTTGCGAGTGGTTCTCATTCTCAGTGCGCCGGGTTCCCCCGCGCCCCAGGGCGGGATACTGGCCCGGTGTCGGAGGAGAACGTCGCGCTCGTG
>VAXS01000043.1 GCA_005883255.1 Actinomycetota bacterium
CGGGTCCCCGCGCGCACGGTGATCTGGGCGGCCGGGGTCACGGCCTCCAGTCTCGCGCGCACGCTGGGAGGCGTGGCGGGCGCGGAGGTCGATCGGGCCGGGCGGGTGACGGTGGAGCCGGACCTCTCCCTGCCTGGACATCCCGAGGTGCTGGCCGTCGGCGACATGGTCCGGATCCGTCGCGAGGGCGCCGAGCCGCTGGTCCTACCCGGGCTGGCGCCCGTGGCCATGCAGCAGGGTCGCTACGCCGCCCGGCTGGTGCGCGACCGCCTGGCCGGGCGCCAGACGGCGCCGTTCCAGTACCACGACAAGGGCAACCTGGCCACCATCGGCCGGGCCAGCGCCGTCGCCGACCTCAACTTCGTCAAGCTCAGCGGCCCGGTGGCCTGGCTGGGCTGGCTCGCGGTCCACCTCTTCTACCTGATCGGGTTCCAGAACCGCTACCTGGTGCTGATCCGCTGGTCGTACAGCTACGTCACCCACGGCCGGGGCGCCCGGCTGATCACCGAGCCACCGCCGCCGCCTGACGCCTGAGCGCGGCAGCGCGAGCGCGCGCGCCCCGCACCTCCGAGGTGAGCGTGGCCGCGTCGTAGGCGCCGTAGTGCCGCTTGCCGTTGATGAAGAAGGTGGGAGTGCCGGCCACCCCGCTGGCGTCGGCGCTGCCCACGTCATCGGCCACGCGCGGGGCGTACTCGTGGCGGCGCAGCTCGTCCCAGAAGCGGTTCGTGTCGAGCCCGAGCTCCTCGGCATAGCGCCCGAGGTCGCGCGCCGCCAGCTCGTCCTGGTGGTCGAGCAGCTTGTCGTGCATCTCCCAGAACGCGCCCTGGGCGCCCGCGGCCTCGGCGGCCTCGGCCGCCAGCTGCGTGTTGGGGTGCACGTCGTTGAGCGGGAGGTGGCGCCAGACGTAGCGGAGGTCGTCCCCGAAGGAGAGCAGCAGCTCGCGCACCACCTCCTCGGCCTGGCCGCAGTACGGGCACTCGTAGTCGCCGTACTCCACGAGCGTCACCGGCGCGTCCTGGGCGCCGCGGATGTGGTCGCGCTCCGGGTCCACGTCCTCGGCCAGGTCCACGATCTCCTCCGCGGTGCGCGCGATCTGGCGGGCCCACATCGACTTGGGCAGGCGCCTCATGAGGCGGAACGTGCCCCAGGCGCCGAGCGACGCCACCAGGGCGGCCGAGAGCACGCCGATCTTGGCCTCCTCGAGGTGGCGCCCGTGGAAGGCGAGGCTGGCGACCAGCAGCGACACGGTGAACCCGACGCCGGCCACCACGGCGCCGCCCAGGCCCACCACCCAGCTCAGCTCCCGGCGCAGCCCGAGCCGGAGGTTGGTGGCGAGCGCCACCGCGCCCGTGATCCCCAGCGGCTTGCCCACCACGTAGCCCACCAGGATCCCGAGCGTGATCGGCGACTGGAACGCGCTGGCGAGCACGCCGCCGTCCACGTGGATGCCCGCGTTGGCCAGCGCGAACAGCGGGACGATCACGTAGCTCGTCCACGGGTGCAGGCGGTACTGGAGCCGCTCGTTGGGCGAGATCGCCGAGGCCACGCCCTGCTGGGTCGTGCGCGCGAGCTCGGGCGTGGGCTGCTCGCGGAACGAGCGCGTGAGCGCCACCACCCGCTCGAGGTCGGCGCGGGGCGGGGAGTAGGCACTGGTCACCAGGCCGACGGCCAGGCCCCCTACCACGGGATCGATTCCGGACTTGTACAGGGCCACCCAGAAGGCCACCCCGAGCGCCGCGGCCGCCTGCATCCGCCAGCCGCTGGGCACGTAGCGGAGCGCGAGGAGGACGCCGAAGAGACCGATCGCCACCAGTAGGGGGACCACCGACACGCGGCTCGTGTACACGGTGGCGATCACCACCAGCGCCACCAGGTCGTCGAAGACCGCGATGGTCAGCAGCCGGACCCGCAGCCGCGTGCCCCCCGGCGCCACCAGGGCGAGCACGCCCAGCGCGAACGCCGTGTCGGTGGACATGGCGGCGCCCCAGCCGTGGGCTCCAGGGCCGCCGGCGTTGAAGGCCAGGTAGATCGCCACCGGGACGGCCATCCCGCCCAGCGCCGCCACCACCGGGAGCGCGATCCGCCGCCGCTCGCGCAGCTGCCCCAGGTCGAGCTCGCGCTTGGCCTCGAGCCCCACCACCAGGAAGAAGAACGTCATCAGCCCCTCGTTGACCCAGTGGCGCAGGTCCAGCGCGATGCCCGAGCCGCCGAGGCTGATCGACAGCTTGGTGGTCCACGCCGACTCGTAGGAGTGCGGCCAGGGCGAGTTGGCCCAGGCCAGCGCCGCCACCGTGGCCGCGAGCAGCACGATCGCCCCGCCGGTCTCGGTGCTCAGGAAGTCGCGGACCGGAGCCGCGAGGTTGCGCGCCCACGCAGTGCGCTCGCTGAAGCGCGCCGGTCCGCCACCCGTCAGTGCACTCTGCTCAACGGCCAAGCTGCGACTAGCCAAGCACAGCCGTCAACGCCGCGGGGCTCGGGTCAGGTGGGTGGCGCGATGACGTGGTCGGGCGCGGGCTTCCGCGCCGGCTCGGCCGCGCTGTAGTCGCCGAAGGGGGCGTCCCGGTCGCGGACGGCGGCGGGCACGCCCTCGCTGGCCGCCCGGGCGATGAAGCTCCGGGCGTCCGGGGTGTTGCGCATGAGGCCGTCGAGGACCGGGCCCAGCAGCTGGGTGGACCCCAGGCCCATGTTCTCGTAGGCCTGGTTCACGATCAGCTTCATCGCGGCCAGCTGCGACGACGGGATGGAGGCGAGCTGGGCCGCCCGCTCCCGGACCTCGGTCTCCAGGCGATCGAACGGGACCGCCGCGTTGATCAGCCCGATCTCGGCGGCCTCGGCGCCCGACAGGGGCTTGCCGGTGAGGGCGTGCTCCTTGGCGCGCGTCAGGCCCAGGCGGTAGATCCACATCCCGGTCAGGTAGCAGCCCCACAGGCGCGAGTAGGGCGTGCCGATGCGGGCGTCCTCGCTGGCGACGACCAGGTCGGCGCACAGCGCCAGGTCGCTGCCCCCGCCCACGCACCAGCCGTGGACCTGGGCGATCGTGGGCTTGGGCGCGCGCCACAGGCTCATGAACCGGGGGACGGGGCCCAGCGGCGACGTGGCGCCGGCGAAGTCCTTGCCGGGGTCCCACTCGCCCTCGGTGGTGATCCCCGCGTCCCAGTGGTGGAACCCACCGCCGAAGTCGAAGCCGGCGCAGAACGCCCGCCCGGCTCCGCGCAGGACGATCACCTTGACCTCCGGGTCGGCGCTGGCGCGGTGGACGGAGGCCTCGATCTCGTCGGGCATCGGCGGGACGATCGTGTTGAGGCGGTCGGGCCGGTTCAGCGTGATCGTCGCGACGGCGTCCGCGACCTCGTAGGTCAGGGTCTCGAGCTTCACGTTGTGCTCCTTCCGGTGGGGACGGGCTGGGGAACGTCGGCTATGCGGTGATAGCCGGCGGCGGCGAAGTCGAGGATCGCGTCCGCGACCGCTTCGCGGGGAACGTCTCGGTGGTCGTACCACCAGGCGGCGAAGGCCCGGATCCCGGTGGCGACGAGCTCCACCTGCGCCGCGCGGCGCTTGCTCGGTACGGTCAGCAGCGCGGTCAGTCCGGCCGCCCGCTCGCCGGCCAGGCGCTCGTACACGTCGACCAGGCCCGGCTCCGCGGGCCGGTCGCGGAGGAACAGTCGCCAGGCGGCCGGGCGTTCGGCCAGGAAGTCGAGATACGCCTCCACGCCGGCGCGCAGGCGCGGCGCCTCGGGGTCCGCCGGCACCGCGGCCGCCACCCGCTCCAGCAGGTCGCGGGTCTCGGCCCCGAGGACCGCCTCGTAGAGCTCGGCCTTGGAGCCGAAGTGGTGGTAGAGGACGGACTTCGAGATACCGGCGCGCTCGCCGATCTCCGCGATCGACGTGGCGTGGTAGCCGCGCTCGCCGAACAGCTGGAGGCCCGCCTCCAGCACCCTGTCGCGGCCGGGCTCGCCGGGCCGGATCTTCGCCTTGCGGGGCATGGCCGCCGGAGGATATCGACCGAACGGTCGAATACTGGTAGGTTTCGACCAGGCGGTCGAAACGATGGGAGGTCGAATGACGCTACGGGCCCAGAACGTGTTGCTCACCGGCGCCTCCGGGAGCATCGGCGCCGAGGTGGCCAGGCAGCTGGCGGCGCGCGGTGCGCGACTCGCTCTGTCGGGCCGGCGCGAGGAGCGGCTCGCGGCCCTGGCCCGGGAGCTGGAGGCCGCCGGCGGGGAGCCGCCCGCGGTGCTGGCGGCCGATCTCGGGCGCCGCGGCGAGGCGCGGCGCCTGGCCGACGAGGCGATCGCCGCGCTCGGGGAAGTGCACGTGTTGATCAACAACGCCGGCGCGTCCCTGCAGGGCCTGACCTGGGTCGTCGGCGATCGCGACGAGGCGCGCGAGGTCCTGGAGACCAACCTCTGGAGCCCGCTGGCGCTCGTGGCCGGTCTGGCGCCACACATGCTCGAGCGCGGGAGTGGAGCGATCGTGAACGTGGGCTCGATGGCCCGGGTCTCGCCGTTTCCGCACCTGGGCCACTATGCGGCCTCGCGCGGTGGGTTGGCGGTGGCGACGCAGGCCATGCAGCTGGAGCTGGGGCCCCGCGGGGTGCGGGTGGTGGAGGTCGCGCTCGGCCCGGTCGACACGCCCGCCTCGCGCGAGAACCGAGTGCTCGCCGGCGCCGACCGCTGGCTCGACGGACGCCCCGGGCTCGGGGACGCGCAGGCCGCGGCCGCCACGATCGTGGCCGCCGCCGAGGGCGACGCCCAGGGCGTCGTGTTCTATCCGCGGGTCCTGCGCTGGCCGCATGGCTTCCCGGGTCTGGGGCGCCGCTATTCCCGCCGCGCCGCCCGGCACGCCGACCTGCGCGACACCACGGTGCGCTTCGGCGGCCCTCGCTAACGTCTTCCTTCCGAGACCCGCACGAGGAGGCACTGGTGGCCACGACCGACGAACTGCTCCAGAACGCCGAGCGCTACGCGGAGGGCTTCGACCAGGGCGACCTGCCGATGCCGCCGGGCCGCAAGGTCGCGGTCCTGGCCTGCATGGACGCCCGCCTCAACCCCTACGGGATCCTGGGCCTCCGCGAGGGCGACGCCCACGTGATCCGCAACGCGGGCGGCGTCGTCTCCGACGACGTGATTCGCTCGCTGGCGATCTCGCAGAACCTCCTGGGGACCGAGGAGATCATCCTCATCCACCACACCGACTGCGGCATGCTCACGTTCACCGACGACGAGCTGGCTGAGCGCCTCGAGCGGGAGACCGGCCAGCGGCCCCAGTGGCGGGCGCACGCGTTCTCGGACCTGGAGCAGGACGTGCGCGAGGGGATCGAGCGGATCAAGTCGAGCCCGTTCATCCCCCGCACCGACAGCGTGCGGGGCTTCGTCTACGAGGTCGAGACGGGAAGGCTGCGCGAGGTCGCTTAGCTCTTGAGCTTGCGGGTGTCCCTGGGCTCGAGGAACGGCTCGCGATCCTCGGGATGCCCGGCTTCGATGGCCCGGCCGCGTTCGAGCTCGGCGTTGAACTCGGCACCCAGCAGGATCGCCACGTTCGAGATCCACAGCCACACCAGGAACGCGATCACGCCGCCCAGCGCCCCGTAGGTCTTGTTGTAGGAGCTGAAGTTGGCCACGTAGAGGGCGAAGGCGCCCGAGGCGATGAGCCAGATCACCAGGCCGAGGATCCCGCCGGGGCTGATCCAGCGAAACCGCGGATGCTTCACGTTGGGCGCGGCCCAGTACAGGATCGCGAAC
>VAXS01000272.1 GCA_005883255.1 Actinomycetota bacterium
CGCGCCCAGCTGGTGGTTCTGGCGCGCGCGGGCCCGCACGAACACCAGCTCGCGTGAGACCACCGCGTACTTGAGCTGGGCGACCTCGTTGCGCTGGACGAGCACGGCGGCGGTGATGTGCTGCTGGCGCGCCTCCACCCGGGCCAGCCGCGCCGTCTCGGCGGCCACGGCCCGGCGCTCCCGCTTCACGCGCTTGACGGTGTGGACGTTGTCGGTCACCACGCGCTTGAGCGCGTCCACGCGCTCCAGCAGGTCGGCGAAGCCGTGCGCGCCCAGGATCACCGTGACGATGTCGGGCCGGTCGGACTCGTACTGGGCCACCAGCTGGGTGGACAGGACCTGGCGGTCCTGGATGAGCTGCGCCCGCAGCGACGCCAGCCGGGCGCGGCTCTCGCGCAGCTGGCGCTGGATTCCCTCCAGCTCGGCCTGCTCGATGTTCAGGCTGGCCTGGACGGCGGCCAGCCGGGCACGCAGGTCGTCGACCCGGCCCTGGAAGCCGCGGATCGTCGCCGTCTCCGACTGGATCGCCGACTGCAGCCCGCGCTCGCGCGACTGGGCCGCGTTCAGGCGGTTCTGCAGCTGGTCCGGCGAGGGCCCGGCGGTCGCCGGCCCGGCCGCGAGCGCGACGCCGATCAACCCGCCCAGCACGGCCAACCCCGCGAGCGGAGCCGCGCAGCGCCGACACCTCAGGCCAGCCACAGCTGAATGCGAGCACACGCGGCCCCGATCGCCCGCAAGAATCGTTGCGGGCGGCCGGTGGGCCGACCCGCCCGCCGCCCTACAGCGCCCGGAGTGTGTCCTCGATCGGCACATCCCCCGAGACCAGCTCGAAGGTCCGGCCGATCGTGGAGTCGTCGTCCAGGCAGGCGAGCAGCACCGCCGCCACGTCGTCGCGGCTGACCTGGCCCCGGCCGACGTGGTCGCCGATCCGGACGCGACCGGTGCCCGGGCCGTCGGTGAGTCCGCCCGGACGGACGATCGTGTGGTGCAGGCCGCTGGCCTCCAGCTCGGCGTCGGCCCGGCCCTTGGCCCGGACGTAGGCCGCGAACGTCTCGTCGCCCTCGCGGGCCGGGTCCGCGCCCATGGCGCTGACCATCAGGTAGCGGCGGATCCCGCGCTCGCGCGCGGCCCCGATCAGCTTGGCGGCGCCGCCGTAGTCCATCGTGTCCTTGCGCGCGGGCCCGCTCCCCGGCCCCGCGCCCGCGGCGAACACGACGGCGTCGGCGGCGTCGATCGCGTCGGCCACCTGCTCGACGCCGGCCGCCTCCAGGTCGCAGAGGACCGGCTCGCCGCCGGCCTGGCGCACGTCGTCCTCCTGCGCGGGGTCGCGGATGAGGGAGCGGACCTGGTCGCCCCGCTCCCTCAACAGCCGCGTCAGCCGCAGGGCGATCTTCCCGTGCCCCCCGGCGATCGCCACCCGCATCAGACGCTCAGGCGCGGCAGCGGGCAGCGAGGGTCGTGGCAGGCCGCGGGGTGGCCCTGGGGGCCGCGGTGGAAGTGCACGTGCGCGTCATCCGGACCGGTGCCGCGCGCGAGCAGCGATAGGAACGTCCCGATGGTTCGGGTCATACGAGCCTCCGTTGGGCAAGCGCTCGACGTCTGGCTTCGCCGTGCACCTGGACGGATGTTCCAGTTAGCAGATCGGGGCTGGGGGTGAAACCGCTAGGCGAGACCGTCAAGGGAAGGGGACACCAAGACCATGAGCACCGGAGCCATCGTCGCGATCATCGTGGGCGTGGCGATCGTGGCGGGAGCGCTGCTCCTCGCCCTGCCGCGCCTGCGACAGAAGCGCGACGAGCGGGAGGTGCAGGGCCGGCGGGAGGCGCTGGCCGGGCGCCATCGCGAGCACGCCGAGGGCCAGCGGCTGCGGGCCGAGGCGGCCGAGCAGCAGGCTCGGCGCGAGCGGGCCGAGGCCGAGCTCCACGAGTCACGGGCGGCCCTGCACGACCGGGGGCTGGCCGACGACGAGCTCGAGCCCAACGGGGACATGCCACCGCCACGGGACGGGCGGGGGCAGCAGGCCGGCTCGCGTACCGAGGGGGCCGGGTGATCAGGACCTGAGGCCCGCGCGGGCGAAGGATCGCCCGCGCGGACCTCGTGCAGCGCCCGGCGGTTCCCTGCCGACCGCCGGGCGCCTGCCTTGCGTGGCGCAGCCGGTGGGGGCCGGCGAACCCGCGCGCGCCGCGCGGCGCCCGGTTACCGTTGCCCCGCGATGCGTGCGGTGCGGGTGCTGGTCCTGGGGGCGCTGGCGGGCTGCCTGGCTCAAGGCGCGCCGGCGCCGGCGGCGGCCCGGTCGCCCGCGTTGCGACTGGGCTACGTCGCTTCGATCCGCGCGTCGTGGACGATCGCCGTCGCGGGTTGCCCCTCCTGCAGCCAGCCCCAGCGCTCGTACGGCGCGTTCGGGGCCGGGGCCGGGCGAGCGGCGCTGCGCCGGCGGGCCGGCGGCCTGCTCCCCGCCTGCGACCCGGACGTCGACCAGCCGGTGGCCGACGCCGGCCTGCCCGCCGTCACCGTCCGCCGCGCCTATCTGCGGGGCGACACCGCCTACCTGCGCCTGCGCGGGCGCCGGCGCTTCGACGTGGCGCCCGACGCCGCCATGCCGGGTCCCGACCTCGGCCCGCCTCCGGGCCACTGGACCGGGACGCTGACCTGGTCGCTCACGGCCACGCTCACGCGCTGCCGGACCGTGCTCGGCCACCGGCGCTGCGCGTTCTGAGCCGCGGGGTACAGTGTCGGCATGGCCGAAGACCACCACGGTGCCGATCGGGTCGACCACGGCGAGTCCTCGCTGGGGGACGCCCAGGCCGACAATCCGCCCGACGAGCCGGACATGATCCGGGAGGACGCCGCGCCGCTCGACGCCGACGTCGACTACGAGGGCGAGGAGCCCGAGGACGAGCCCGAGCGCGGCAACGAGGATCCCGCGCCCGGCATGCCGTAAGCCCGCGGGCCTAGAGCGCGGCCAGCAGGCGCTCGAGGTCCGACTCGTCGTTCCAAGCGCCCACCGACGCCCGCAGCACGCCTCGCCCCGGCAGGAAGCGCACCACGATCCCCGCCTCCGCCAGGCGGGCGACCTCGCCCTCCGGGTCCGCCGCGCGCCAGGTGACCAGCGTCGTCTCGCCCCGGGGCAGCACGTCGTGTCCGCGCTCGTGCAGGGCGCCGGCGAGGGTGAAGCCGGCCAGCACGGGGACGTCGAAGCGGCGCGCGTCGGGGTGCAGCTCGGCGTCCAGGCCGGCGGAGCTGTCGCGGTAGCTGCCGTACCCGCGCAGCTGCGCCGCCAGCCGGTCGCGCAGCTCCGGCGCGACGTAGAGCATCCCCGTGCCCTCCGTACCGCACAGCCACTTCTGGCCGGAGCCGGCGTAGAGAGCGCAGCCCAGGTCGCCGACGTCG
>VAXS01000118.1 GCA_005883255.1 Actinomycetota bacterium
GAGATCCTGGTCGACGCCAAGGGCGTGAGCCGGCTCTACCGTCCCCGGCCGGGGTCGGCCCCGCTGGGGCTGCTGCTGGCGGCCGGCGCGCTGGTCCTGCTGGTGGTGGTCCTCACCACCCCTGGCCTGCGCGACGTGGCCGACCTGCTGTGGCTCAAGCTGCGCGTCCTGCTCGGGATGCACGTCTAGGCCCTACTCTTTCGGGCCGCGCCCGGCGCCGCCCGGGCCGCGCACCACCGGATGTTCGACTTCCGCTACCACGCGCTCTCGCTCGTCGCCGTCTTCCTGGCGCTGATGATCGGCCTGCTCCTGGGCGTGGCGATCGGGGACAAGGGACTGGTCTCCAGCGCCGAGCACAACCTGCGCGCCTCGCTGCGCAGCGACGTGCGCGCGGCCCAGGCCGAGTCGGCCAACCTGCGCACGCAGCTGGCCGACCAGAAGCGCTTCCAGGACGCGGTGTATCCGCTGCTGGTCCAGGGCCGGCTCTCGGGGCAGCGCATCGGGCTGGTGGGGATGGGCGGCCTGCCCGACGGGACGATCCGCGAGGTGCGCGACGCCCTCCAGGGCACCGGCGGCCAGTTCGCCGGCGTGGCCGTGGTGCGCGAGCCGGTGTCCGACTCGGCGGTGCAGCAGGTCCCGGGGGCGTCCAGCCCGCCCACCTCGGCCGACTACGGCAAGCTCGGAAATCTGCTGGCGGCCGCGCTGCTGAAGGGCGGCAAGCAGGCCAACGCGCTCACGCGGGGCACGCTGCAGTCCTCCAGCGGCAACCTCAGGAGCGTCGAGGGGCTGGTGATCTACCGGGCCCCGCTCCCCGGCGGGGCCGCCGACGCCAACGTCAACGCGTTCGACGCGGGCCTGGTGAGCGGGCTGGCCGCCAACGCCAGCCACGTGCTCGGGGCGGAGGACACCAACACCTCCCCCTCGCAGATCGGCTGGTTCCGCGGCCAGCGCATCTCCAGCGTCGACGACCTCGACCAGGTGGCGGGCAAGGCCGGCCTGGTGTTCGTCCTCACCGGGGCCAACGGGTCCTTCGGCGTCAAGGACAGCGCGCAGGCGCTGCTGCCGGGCGCGGCCGGCGCCGGGTAGCGGCGTCCCGCGCCGCCACTAGAGTCCGGGCGTGCCGGCCAGCGAGCTGCTCCCGCTCCTCTTCGGGTTCCTGGCCGCCGCGGCGCTGGCGCCCGCCGCGCTGCGCGCCCTCTCCGCCGGGCGCCTGGAGCGGGACAACTACCGGGGAGCGCGACTCCCGTTCCCGGCCGGGACGATCGCCGTGGCCGCGGCCGCCCTGGCGCTGGGGCCGCTCTCGATCCTGGATGAGCTGCTGGACGTCGACGTCTTCCGCCCCGACCTGCGGACGGTCGCGATCTACGTGATCGGGGTGGCGTTCCTGGGGCTGCTGGACGACGTGCTGGCGGCGGAGCCCCGAGGGTGGCGCGGGCACGGCGCCGCGGTGCTGGGAGGCGGCCTGAGCACCGGCGCGCTCAAGGCGGCGGGGTCGCTGGGGCTGGCGCTCTACGCGCTCAGCGGGCACGGCTACTCGGCGGGCGAGTACGTCCTGGCCGTGGCCGTGCTGGCGCTCACCACGAACCTGTTCAACCTGCTCGACCTGCGCCCCGGGCGCTCGTTCAAGGCGTTCGCGCTGCTGGGCGCCGGCCTGACGCTGGGCGACTGGAACGCCGGGCCGCTGGCCACGCTGGGGCTGTTCGTGGGGCCCGTGCTGGTGCTGGGGCTCTACGACGTGCGCGAGCGCGCCATGCTGGGCGACACCGGCTCGAACCTGATCGGCGGGCTCGCCGGCCTGTGGCTGGTGCTCACGCTGGGGACGGTGGGGCAGGGAATCGCGCTCGCGGTCGTCCTGGCGATCACGATCTACGGGGAGTTTCGGTCGATCTCCGCGCTGGTGGACCGGAATCCGCTCCTGCGGCGGCTAGACTCGTGGGGCAGACCCGCCGTATGAACACCACCGACGACCGCCCCAAGACGCGCTTCATCTTCGTCACCGGGGGCGTCGTCTCCTCGCTGGGCAAGGGAATCGCGGCCGCCTCCATCGGGAAGCTGCTGGTGGCACGCGGGCTGCGCGTCCAGCTGCAGAAGTTCGACCCCTACATCAACGTCGACCCGGGGACGATGTCGCCGTACCAGCACGGCGAGGTGTTCGTCACCGAGGACGGCGCCGAGACCGACCTCGACCTGGGTCACTACGAGCGCTTCACCGACGCCAACACCACCCGGGCCTCCAACGTCACCGCCGGCGCCGTGTACGACACGGTGATCCGGCGCGAGCGGCGCGGGGACTACCTGGGGGCGACCGTCCAGGTGGTCCCGCACATCACCGACGAGATCAAGCAGCGCATCCGGGTGGTGGCCGAGTACGAGGACGTCGACGTGGTGATCACCGAGATCGGCGGCACGGTGGGCGACATCGAGTCGCTGCCCTTCCTGGAGGCCATCCGCCAGTTCCCGGTGGACGTGGGCCGGGGGCGCTGCATGTTCATCCACCTCACGCTGGTCCCCTACGTGGGCCACGCCGGCGAGCTCAAGACCAAGCCCACCCAGCACTCGGTCAACGAGCTGCGGCGCATCGGCATCGCGCCCGACATGCTGGTGGCGCGGTCAGAGAGCCCCATCGGCGCGGACATCCGCAAGAAGATCGCGCTGTTCGCCAGCCTGCCGGAGCGCGCGGTGGTGTCCGCGCGCGACGTGGACAACATCTACAAGGTCCCGCTGGTCTTCTCCGACGAGAGGGTGGACGACTTCGTCCTCGAGCACTTCGGGCTGGAGGCCGCCGAGCCGGAGCTCGACGGCTGGCGGGAGCTGACCGAGCGCGCCGACCACGCCGACCCGCCCGTCCGGATCGCGCTGGTGGGGAAGTACGTTCGGCTGGAGGACGCGTACATGTCGGTGGTGGAGGCGCTGCGCCACTCCGCCGTCGCCCACGGCTGCCGCGTCGAGATCGACTGGGTGGACTCCGAGCAGCTCGACCCCGACCGCACCGCCGAGCGGCTGCGCGACGCCGACGGCGTGCTGATCCCCGGCGGGTTCGGCGGGCGGGGCGTGGAGGGCAAGATCGCCGCCGCCCGCGTCGCCCGCGAGCAGGGCATCCCCTACCTGGGCATCTGCCTGGGCATGCAGCTTGCGGTATGCGAGTTCGCCCGTCATGCAGCGGGGCTGGAGGGCGCCAACTCCACCGAGTTCGACCCCGAGACGCCCTACGCCGTGATCGACCTGCTGCCGGAGCAGAAGGAGGTGGCGGACCTGGGCGGGACCATGCGCCTCGGAGCCGACCCGATCAAGCTCCACGACTCCACGCGCGCCCGCCAGCTCTACGGCGAGGCGGTGGTGTACGAGCGCCACCGCCACCGCTACGAGGTCAACAACCTCCTGCGCAAGCGGCTGGAGGCCGCCGGCCTGGTCCTGTCCGGCACGTCGCCGGACGACCGTCTGGTCGAGGTGATCGAGCTCCCCGCCGCCGTGCACCCGTTCTTCGTCGCCTCCCAGTACCACCCCGAGTTCAAGTCGCGCCCGGAGCGGCCGGCCCCGCTCTTCCGTGACTTCGTGGGGGCGGCGCTGGAGCGGGCGCGCGAGCGCGGGCCCGAGGGCGAGCCGGCCGCCGCGCGCACGGGGCAGCGCACCGTCGCCCAGTGACGCGCGCCGGCGAGGCGCAGCGCCGGCGCCTCAACGACACCTTCGTCGAGCTGTGCCGGATCGAGAGCCCGTTCGGGCGCGAGCGCGCCTGCGGCGACCGGGTGGCCGGCGAGCTGCGCGGCCTGGGCCTGGAGGTGCAGGAGGACGGCTCGGGGCCCGAGGCCGGCTCGGAGTCCGGCAACCTGCTGGCCCGGGTGCCGGGCCCAGCAGAGCGCACCATCCTGCTCTGCGCCCACCTGGACACCGTCGTTCCCCAGGCGCCCATCGAGCCCGAGCTCGACGACGGCCGCTGGCAGAACGCCCGCGACGGGATCCTGGGCGCCGACAACAAGGCGGCGGTGGCGGTCATCCTCGAGGTGGCCCGCCACGCGGTCGAGCAGGGAGCGCCGGTGGGCCTGGAGCTGCTGTTCACGGTGTGCGAGGAGAACGCGCTGCGGGGCGCCAAGGCCTTCGACGTGGGCCGCCTGCGCTCCGGCTTCGGCTACGTGTTCGACCACGCCACCGCGATCGGCGAGGTGGTGGTCGCCTCTCCCACCTACTACCGGCTGGACGCCGAGTTCCGCGGCGCCGCCGCCCACGCGGGCATCCGCCCCGAGGACGGCCGCAGCGCCATCGCCGCCGCGGCGCGGGCGGTGGCGGACATGCGCCTGGGCCGGATCGACCCGGAGACCACGGCCAACGTCGGGCGCATCGAGGGGGGAAGCGCCTCGCTGAACGTCGTCCCCGAGCGCTGCCGGATCGAAGCCGAGGCGCGCTCCCTGGACGACGGGAAGGTGGAGTCGCTGATCGCGGAGATGGTGGACCGCGTGCACGACGGGGCCAACGCCGCCGAGTGCGACGTGGACGTCGAGGTGCAGCGCCTGTTCTCCGGCTACCGGGTGCGGCCCTCGTCGGCCGCGCTGGGGGCGGCCGAGGCCGCCCTGCGCGCCTGCGGCTACGAGCCCCGCCGCATCGTGACCGGCGGCGGATCGGACGCCAACGCGCTCGAGGCCGCCGGCTTCCACTGCGTGAACCTGGCCAACGGGACCGAGCGCAACCACCAGCCCGACGAGGGCGTCACGGTGGCGGCGCTGGAGGGGATGCTCGACGTGGCGCTCGCGCTGCTCGACGCGGCGGCGCAATGCTGAAGCTCCGGCGGGGAACGGTGGTGGAGGCCGAGCCCGCCGACGGGGGTATGCAGAGCCTGGTGATCGAGGTGGAGGGCGAGCGCCGCCCGGCGCTGGGCGACGTGGGGATGGTGGGCCCGGCCCAGCCGGGCGACGACGTGGTGGTCAACGTGGAGGCCCGGGACCTGGAGCTGGGCTCCGGCGGCTTCGACATCGTGCACGCCAACCTCTCGCGGGGACTGGCGGGCGAGGGCACGCCCGGCGCCCACGTCATGAAGCTCAACTACACGAGCCTCCAGCACGCGGTGCTGCCGGTGGAGGAGGAGGAGGAGGGCGCCGGGGCGGGCGAGCGGCCGGCGCCGGCGCTTCCCCTGGCGCGACCGGTCGCCGTCTTCGGCCTGCACGGGCAGCTGCCCCCGCTGGCCTGGGCGATCGGGCAGGCGCGTCCCGGGACCCGGGTGGGCTACGTCCAGACCGTGGGCGGCGCCCTGCCCGGCGGCCTGTCCCGGGACGTCCGCGAGCTGCGCGCCCGCGAGCTGCTGTGCGCGCACGTGACCGCCGGCCCGGCGTACGGCGCAGAGGCGGAGGCGATCACCACCGCCGGCGCCCTGCACCAGGGCCTGCACGACGCGGGGTGGGACGTCGCGGTGTGCGGCCCCGGGCCGGGCATCCTCGGATCGGCGTCGGCCCTGGGCCACGGCGGGATGGCGGCCCTGGACAGCGCGCACGCCGCCCTGGCGCTGGGCTGCCGGACGCTGCTCGTGGCCCGGATGTCGGCCGGCGACCCCCGCCCGCGGCACCTCGGCATCTCCCACCACACCTTGACGGTGTTGGCGCTGCTGCTGGAGCGCGTGGTGGTGGCGCTGCCCGCGGACGCCGATCCCGAGCTGCCCGACGACTACCGTCACGACGTGCGCCGGGTGGAGGTCGACCTAGAGGGCTACCGCCGAAGCGGCCTGCCCGCCCGCACCATGGGGCGCGACCTCGACCAGGACCCCGACTTCTTCGCCGCCGCCCTGGCGGCGGGCCGGGCGCTGGCGGAGCTGCTGTGAGCCAGGACTTCGAGCGCATCGACTCCCGGACCGCCTGGGAAGGACACATCGCCACCGTGCGCATCGACCGCTTCCGCTACGCGGACGGCGAGGAGGTGGACCGCGAGGTGATGGCGCATCCCGGCGCGGTGGGCGTGGTCGCCTACGACGACGAACGGGTGTGGCTGGTGCGCCAGCCCCGGGAGGCGGTGGGCGACCCCGCCCTGCTCGAGGTCCCGGCCGGCAAGCTCGACGTGGAGGGCGAGTCCGAGCTCCACACCGCGCAGCGGGAGCTGGCCGAGGAGGTGGGCCTGCAGGCCCGCGAGTGGCGCGAGCTGCTGCGCTTCTTCACCAGCCCCGGGTTCACCGACGAGCAAGTCGTGCTGTTCGCCGCCACCGGGTTGCGGGAGGTCGGCGCCCAGCCCGACGAGGGCGAGCGGATCGAGGTCGTCCCCTGGCCGCTGGCCCGGCTGGACGAGGCGATCGCCGGCTGCCGCGACTCCAAGTCGCTCATCGGCCTGATGTGGCTGCGCGACGAGCTGCGCTGAACGGCGCGTTGCACCGCCCAGGAGCACGGGCCGCGGGGGCGAACCCCGGGGCATGGCCACCGCCCCCGTCCATCCGCGTGCGGCGCGGCCGTTCGCCGACCTCACGCTCGACTTCCTGGCCTACCTGGAGCTGGAGCGGGGGCTGTCGCGCAACACGCTCGAGGCCTACCGCTCGGACCTGGCCCAGTACGGCGCCTTCCTGGAGCGGGAGGGGATCGGCGCCCTGGAGGTCACGCACCGCCAGCTCACGAAATTCGTCACCGAGCTGGCCAACGGCCAGCCCGGCCGGCCCCCGGTCGCCCCGGCCACGATCCAGCGCAAGGTGGCCTGCCTGCGCTCGTTCTACCGCCACCTGCGGCGGGAGGAGATCGTCGACCACGACCCCACCGCCCAGCTGCGGGGGCCCAAGCGCACCCAGCGCCTGCCCAAGGTCCTGGCCCGGGCGGAGGTGCAGAAGCTCCTGTCCCAACCGCAGGGGACCGAGCCGGCCGCGCTGCGGGACCGGGCGCTGCTGGAGGTCATGTACGCCTGCGGGCTGCGGGCCTCGGAGGCGGTGGACCTGCAGGTGGGCGACGTCGACCTGGAGGCGGGCGTGCTGCGGGCTCGTGGGAAGGGCTCCAAGGAACGAATCGTCCCGATCGGGCGCGAGGCGGTGCGGGCGCTGCGCCACTACCTCTCCAAGGCGCGCCCGCGGCTGGTGGGCGACCGGGCGGACGACCGGTTGTTCGTCAACCACCGGGGGGCGGGGCTGACGCGGCAGGGGCTGTACAAGATCGTGCAGCGCCACGCCAAGGCGGCGGGGCTCGAGCACAAGATGAGCCCGCACACGCTGCGCCACACCTTCGCCACGCACCTCCTGGCCGGGGGGTGCGACTTGCGCGCCGTGCAGGAGATGCTCGGCCACGCCGACATCGCCACCACCCAGATCTACACCCACCTCTCGGCCGAGCGGCTGCGCGACGTGTACTTCGACGCGCACCCGCGCGCGTCTCGCTCCCGGCCGCCGCGCTCCTGACACAATCCCGCGGCCGTGGGCCGCCACCGCGCCGCCGCTGCCGCCGTCCTCGCCGCCGCGGGCGTCCTCGCCGGCTGCGGCAACTCGCGCACGCCCGCGCCGCTCGTCCCCCCGGCCGCCTCGCCGGTGGGCCAGCGGACCGTCTTCCTGCTGGCGGCGGGCTTGGCCTTCCGTCGACCCGCCAACTGGCCGTTGGGGCAGGGCAACGCTCCCCTCATCGGGACGGTTACCTCGGGCCGCGCCGCCGTGGTCCTCTGGCGCTATCCGCGCGCCGAGCCCCTGCCGAAGACCGCGGCCGGCCTGCAACGCGCGCGGCGGGCGCTGATCGCGGCGGCGCGGGCCCGCGATCGCACGCTGCGCATGCTCTCGTCGCGCCTGGTGACGGTGGGCGGCGCCCGGGGGGTGGAGCTGGTGGCCGACGAGCGCCTCGGGTCCAGCCGGCGACAGGTGCGCTCCACCCACCTCTACGCCCAGGGCGCCGAGCTGGCGATCGACGCCTATGCGCCGCCGGGCGAGTTCGGCCGCGTCGATCGCGCGGTGTTCGCGCCGCTGCTGCGCTCGCTGCGGATCGGCGCCCCCGGGACGACCCCGGCCTCGTGAGCGCCCGGGTGCCGGATGGCGCGGGTGGCCGTGGCCGCCGGGCGGTGGTCGTGGTGCTCGACGCCTGCGGCGCCGGCGCGCTGCCCGACGCGGACGCCTACGGCGACGCCGGCGCCGACACGCTCGGGCACCTGGCCGAGGTCGTGGGCGGGCTGGACCTCCCGGTCCTGGGCGGGCTGGGACTGGGCTCGATCCTCCCGCTGCGCGGCGTGCCGCCGGCCGCGTCTCCGGTGCTCCACGGGCGGCTGCGCGCGCTGGGCGCCGGGAAGGACTCGGCCACCGGCCACTGGGAGCTCATGGGAGTGGTGGCGCCGGCGCCGCTGCCCACCTATCCGCAGGGGTTTCCCCCGGACGTGATCGACCGGGTGCGCGAGCTCACCGGCCGCGGGGTGTTGTGCAACCAGCCCGCGAACGGCATCGAGGCGATCGAGCGCTTCGGCGCCGAGCACCTGCGCACCGGCGACCTCATCGTCTACACGTCCGTGGACTCGGTGCTGCAGATCGCCGCCCACGTCGACGTCGTCTCGCCGGACGAGCTGTACGCCGGCTGCCGCGCCGTGCGGGCGGCGATGACCGGCGAGCACGCGGTGGGCCGGGTGATCGCCCGGCCCTTCCGGGGCGGGCCCGAGGGGTTCGAGCGCACCGACGGCCGGCACGACTTCTCCGTGCGCCCGCCCGGCCGCAGCCACCTGGAGGAGCTGGCCGACGCCGGCGTGCCCGTGCACGGGGTGGGGAAGGTGCCGGAGCTGTTCGCCGGGGTGGGGGTGGCCGAGGCGCACCCCGGGGCCACCAACGCGGCCGCGATCGCCTCCGTGGACGCGCTGCTGGCGGGGCTCGACCGCGGCTTGGTGTTCGCCAACCTGGTCGAGACCGACCAGGTCTACGGCCATCGCAAGGACGCCGAGGGCTTCCACCGCGCCCTGCGAGAGATCGACGCCGCCGCCGGGCGCTGGCTGGCGGCGCTGCGCCCGAGCGACCTGCTGGTGCTCACGGCCGACCACGGCTGCGACATCACCCGGCCCGGCAGCGACCACACGCGCGAGCACGCGCCGCTCCTGGCCCGCTTCGACCGCCACGGCGGCCGCCGCCACGACGGGCCGCTGGCCGACGTCGGGGCCTCGGTGCTGCGCTGGCTCACCGGCGAGGACGCGCCCGGGCTGCCCGGCCAGCCATTCGTAGACTGAGCTCGTGCCCGAGCTGCCCGAGGTCGAGACCATCCGCCGGGGCCTGGCCCCGCGCGTGGAGGGCCGCACGCTGGCGGCGGTGCGGGTGCTCGACCCGCGCTGGACGCGCCCCCGGGCGCCGGCGGAGGTGGAGCAGGCGCTGACCGGCCGCCGCCTGCTCCGCCTTGGGCGTCGCGGCAAGTACCTGGTCTGGGAGCTGGACGACGACGCGTTCCTGATCCAGCACCTGCGCATGACTGGCGCCCTCCTATACGACCCCCCGACGGCTCCCGCGCACGCCCGGGTGCGGATCGCGCTCGACGACGGGCACCGGCTGGTCTACGACGATCCCCGCCGCTTCGGCACCGGCGAGCTGGCGCGCGGGCGCGCGGACCTCAAGGCCTTCTTCGCGGTCCGGCTGGGGCTCGAGCCGCTGGACCCCGGGTTCACGGCCGAGCACCTGCGGGCGCTCGGCCGCTCGTGCCGGGCGCCGATCAAGGCCTTCCTCCTCGACCAGCGCCGGGTGGCCGGCGTGGGGAACATCTACGCCGACGAGGCGCTGTTCAGGGCCGGCGTGCACCCGCTGCGCCCGGCGCGGCGGCTGACGCGCTCCCAGTGGGCGGCGGTGCGCGACGGAGTGGTGGCGGCGCTGGAGGCCGGGATCGCGGCGGACGGCGCCTCGATCGACGACTACCGCGACCCCGACGGCGTGCGGGGGCGCTTCCAGGACGAGTTCCTGGTGCACCTGCGCGCCGGCGCCGCCTGCCCGAGCTGCGGCACGCCGATCGTCAAGCTGGTGGCCGCCGGCCGGGGGACCTACGCCTGCGAGCGCTGCCAGCCCCGCCCGCGGGCGTCCAGGTCGTCCAGCCGGCCGTCGGCCGCGGCCGCCGCCAGGTCGTCGTAGCCGCCGATCGCCTCGCCGTCGATCACGATCTGGGGGAAGCTCTGGAGGCCGGTGCAGCGCCTGAGCTCGGCCCGCCCGTCCGGGTCCTTTGCCAGATTGACCTCCTCGTACGCGATCCCGCGCGCCTCCAGGAGCGTCTTGGCGTTGCCGCAGCGCCGGCAGGGGTCGGTGGTGTAGACGATGACGCGAGGCTTCATTTCCACTTCAGAAAGCGTAGTGACTACCCCGCGGCGCCCACGCCGCTGACATGCCCGGATCGCTGAAGACGGAGGCGGTGGTGCTCCGGTCGATCCGCTACGGGGAGGGCGATCGGGTGCTGCACCTCTACACCCCGCACGGGGGCCGGGTGGCGGCCATCGCCAAGGGGGCGCGCAAGGCGCGCAGCCGCTTCGGGGGGCGGCTGGAGCCGTTCTTCCGGCTGCGGCTGGTCCTGTACGAGGGGCGGGGCGACCTGCTCACGGTCACCGCCGCCGAGACCGTGGCGGCGTACCCCCGCCTGCGCGAGCGCCACGCCTGCCTGGACGGCGCCGCCCGCGCCTGCGACGCCGTGGCGCGCCTGTTCGAGGCCGGCGACCCCAATCCCGCCGTCTTCCACCTGCTGTGCCACCAGCTGGAGCTGCTGGACGCCGAGCCCGCGCGAGCCGGGCGCGCCAACCAGCTGGCGTTCCGGCTCAAGCTCCTGCTGGCGGCGGGCCTGGTGCCGCAGCTTCAGGCCTGCGCCTCCTGCGGCGACCGCGAGCACCTGCTGGGCTTCTCCGGAGCGGCCGGGGGTGTGGTATGCGGCGCCTGCGAGGCGTCGGCGTTCCCGCTGGACCAGGAGGCTCACGACTTCCTGGTGGCGGCGCTGGGCCGGCCGCTGGCCGAGGTCCCCGAGGCCTCCGACCGGGCCCTACGGCAGGCCGAGCGAGCGATCGGCGAGACCGCCGAGCACCACGCCCACGTCCAACTGCGACCCGCGGCCTAGAATCGAGGCGTGGAAGAAGTACCGGGTGCGGTAGCCACGAAGTACGTCTACGACTTCTCGGAGGGCTCGCGCGACATGCGCGACCTGCTGGGGGGCAAGGGGGCCAACGTCGCGGAGATGACCCGCGTGCTCGGGGCCGAGCGCGTGCCCGCGGGGTTCACGATCACCACCGAGGCGTGCGTGGCCTACATGCGCGACGGCCAGGAGCCCGACGACCTCCCGACCCAGGTGGACGAGGCGCTGGCTCGCCTGGAGGAGCAGGCCGGCCGGCGACTGGGCGATCCCGAGGACCCGCTCCTGGTCTCCGTGCGCTCGGGGGCGCGCGAGTCCATGCCCGGCATGCTGGACACGATCCTCAACCTGGGGCTCAACGCGCGCTCGGTGGAGGGGCTGGCCGCCGCCACGGGCAACCCGCGCTTCGCCTGGGACTCCTACCGGCGCTTCGTGCAGATGTTCGGGAACGTCGTGCGGGCGATCCCGGGCGAGCGTTTCGAGGACGAGATCGCCGCCGCCAAGGAGCGCGCGGGCGTCGAGCTCGACACCGAGCTGGACGTCGACCGGCTGCGCGAGCTCGCCGACGCCTTCCAGCGCCTGTACCGCGAGGAGACGGGGGAGAAGTTCCCGGAGGAGCCGCGCGAGCAGCTCACGCAGGCCGTGCGCGCCGTCTTCGACTCGTGGACGAACGAGCGGGCAGTCCAGTACCGGCGGTTGAACCGGATCCCCGACGAGTGGGGCACCGCGGTGAACGTCCAGCAGATGGTGTTCGGGAACAAGGGCGACGACTCGGGCTCGGGCGTCGCGTTCTCGCGCGACGAGGTGACGGGGGAGCCGGAGCCCTCCGGCGACTTCCTCCAGAACGCCCAGGGCGAGGACGTGGTCTCGGGCGTGCGGAACACCCGCGAGCTGCGCGAGCTGGCCGATCTCATGCCTGCGGCCCACGCGGAGCTGATGGACATCCTGCGCACCCTCGAGCGCCACTACAAGGACATGCAGGACACCGAGTTCACCATCGAGGAGGGCCGGCTGTACCTGCTGCAGACGCGCGCGGCCAAGCGCCCGGCCCAGGCCGCGGTGCGCTTCGCGGTGGACGCCGTCCAGGAGGGCCTGCTGAGCCGCGAGGAGGCGCTGCTGACCGTCGATCCGGACTCGCTGGACGCGCTCCTGCACCCCACGTTCGACCCCGGCGAGGACTACGACGTCCTGGCCCGCGGGGTGGCCGCCTCGCCGGGCGCCGCCAAGGGCGAGGTGGTGTTCAGCGCCGCCGCCGCCGTGGCGGCGCGCGGGGAGGGCCGCGACGTGATCCTGGTGCGCCCGTTCACGGAGGCCGACGACGTGGCCGGGTTCGACGCCGCCCGGGGGATCCTGACCAGCGAGGGCGGCAAGGCCTCGCACGCCGCCCTGGTGGCCCGGGGGATGGGACGCCCCTGCGTGTGCGGCGCCTCCGACCTCGAGATCGACGTCTCGGCGGGAACGGTGAGCGTGAACGGGACCACGCTGCAGGAGGGCGACCTGATCGCGATCAACGGCACCACCGGCGACATCACGGTGGACGACGTCCCGCTGGTGGAGCCGGAGATCACCGAGCAGTTCCGGACGGTCCTGGCCTGGGCCGACGACCTGCGCCAGCTGGGCGTGCGGGCCAACGCGGAAGCGCCGGCCGACGCCCGCCGGGCCCGCTCCTTCGGGGCGGAGGGCATCGGGCTGTGCCGGACCGAGCACATGTTCATGGCCCCCGACCGCCAGCCCAAGATGCGGGCGATGATCATGGCCGGCTCCGAGGAAGACCGCCGGGCCGCGCTGGAGGAGCTGCGACCGCTCCAGCAGGAGGACTTCGAGGGCCTGCTGGAGGCGATGGAGGGACTCCCGGTCACGATCCGCCTGCTGGATCCGCCGCTGCACGAGTTCCTGCCCTCGGCGGCCGAGGTCGAGCAGGAGGTGGAGCGAGCCCGGATCGAGCAGAGCGACGACCTGGAGGAGCTCGAGCGCACGCTGGAGCGGGTGCATGCGCTGTCGGAGACCAATCCGATGCTGGGGACCCGCGGTTGCCGGCTGGGGATCCTGTACCCCGAGATCTACGAGATGCAGGTGGCGGCCATCGTGCGCGCCGCCCGGGCGGTGCGCGAGCGGACCGGGAGCGCGCCCCACCTGGAGATGATGATCCCGCTGGTCGACTACGAGCGGGAGGTCGAGCTGATGCGCGGGCTGGTGGTGCGCACGGCCGAGCGCGAGGGGATGCGCGAGGGCGACGACTACACCGTGGGCACGATGATCGAGCTCCCCCGGGCCTGCTTCGTGGCCGACCGGATCGCCCGCCACGCCGACTTCTTCTCGTTCGGGACCAACGACCTCACCCAGACCGCGCTGGGGTTCTCGCGCGACGACATCGAGGGCAAGATCCTGGCCAAGTACATCGACCGCCGGATCGTCGACCGCTCGCCGTTCGAGACCATCGACGAGCCGGGGGTGGGCTGGCTCGTGCGCCTGGCCGCCTGGGTGGGCCGGGAGGAGAAGCCCGATCTGAAGCTGGGCATCTGCGGCGAGCACGGGGGCGACCCCGACTCGATCGACTTCTTCGCCCGGGCGGGCCTGGACTACGTGTCCTGCTCGGCCTACCGGGTCCCGGTGGCGCGGGTGGCGGCGGCGCAGGCGGCGATCCGGCGCCGCTGAGACAATCGGGGCATGGAGCCCTCCGTCGCCATCTCCGCCCCGGAGTTCGAGGCGCGCGTGCGCGCGGACGAGGAGGAGCGGCTCTCGCCGCTGGCCACGCGCTCCTACCCGGCCCGGCGCGCCCGGCCGGAGTCCGACTGCGGCGTGCGCACGCCCTTCCAGCGCGACCGCGACCGCATCGTGCACTCCAAGGCGTTCCGGCGCCTGATGCACAAGACGCAGGTCTTCGTCTCGCCGGAGGGCGACCACTACCGCACCCGCCTCACCCACACGCTGGAGGTGACACAGGTGTCGCGGACAGTGGCGCGCGCGCTGGCCCTCAACGAGGACCTCGTGGAGGCGATCGGGCTGGGCCACGACCTGGGCCATCCGCCGTTCGGGCACATCGGCGAGGCGGTCCTGGACGCGTGCGTGCGGGAGCGCTTCGGCGCCGAGGCGGGCGGGTTCCGTCACTGGGAGCACTCGCTGCGGGTGGTGGACGTGATCGAGCGCGACGGCGAGGGGCTCAACCTGTGCGAGCCGGTGCGGGAGGGGATCCTGGGGCACTCGTCCGGCGCGCCGGAGCCCTCGACCCTGGAGGGTCGCATCGTGCGCCTGGTCGACCGAATCGCCTACATCAACCACGACATCGACGACGCGTTGCGCGCCGGGGTGATCGCCCCGGGCGACCTGCCCGCCGAGGACCTCGCGGTGCTGGGTCCCACGGGCTCCGCCCGCATCGACACGCTGGTGCACGACCTGGTCGAGCACTCGGCCGCGGCGGGCGAAGTCGTGCAGGGCCCGGAGGTGGGCGAGGCGATGGCGAGGCTGCGGGCGTTCGTGTTCGAGACCGTGTACATGGGCCCGCAGGCCCGGCGCGAGCACGGCCGGATCGAGACCGTCCTGCGGACGCTGTTCGAGCACCACTGCGAGCATCCCGAGGAGGTCCCGGTCGCGGTGCCCGGCGCCTCGCCGGCCGAGCGGGTCGTGGACTACCTGGCCGGCATGACCGACCGCTACTGCATCCGCGAGTTCCAGGGGCTCACCGTCCCGCGGTCGTTCGCCTGATGCCGCGCTACACGGACGACTCCAAGGAGCGCGTCCGGGACGCCGTCGACATGATCGACCTGGTGTCGGCGCGCACCGAGCTGCGCCGGGCCGGGGCGAACAGCTACCAGGGGCTGTGCCCGTTCCACGACGAGCGCACGCCGTCGTTCGGGATCGACCCGGTCAAGAAGGTCTACCACTGCTTCGGGTGCGGATCCGGCGGCGACGTCTTTCGCTTCGTCCAGGAGACCGAGGGCGTGGACTTCCAGGGCGCCCTGGAGCTCCTGGCCGACCGCTACGCGGTGGAGCTGGAGGTGGAGGACGAGGATCCGCGCACGGCCGCGCGCCGCCGGCGCCGGGAGCGGCTGTACGCGCTGCTGGAGCGCTACGCGGCGTACTACGCGCGCTACCTGTGGGAGGCCGCCGAGGCCGCCGACGCCCGGGCATACGTGGCCGCGCGCGGCCTGGACGAGGCCACGCTGCGGCGCTTTCGCGTCGGGTACGCGGCCAGCGCCTGGGACCACATGTACACGCGGTCGCGCAGCGCCGGGTTCTCCGACGAGGAGCTGCTGGCTGCCGGCGTGGTGCAGCGCTCGCGTGAGCGGGGCACGCTGTACGACCGCTTCCGCGGGCGGCTGACGTTCCCGCTGG
>VAXS01000044.1 GCA_005883255.1 Actinomycetota bacterium
TGACCGTGGCCAAGGAGCCCACGGTCGTCGAGACCGCCGACGAGGCCACCTACTAGTAGCAGTCGCGGGCCGCCCGATGGACCTGCGCACCCTGGGGCGGACCGGGGTCCAGGTAAGCCCGCTCTGCCTGGGCGCGATGATGTTCGGCGAGTGGGGGAACGCCGACCACGACGAGTCGATCCGGATCATCCACCGCGCCCTCGACGCCGGCATCAACTTCGTCGACACCGCCGACGTGTACTCGCGCGGCGAGTCGGAGGAGATCGTGGGAAAGGCGCTCGCCGGCAGCCGGCGCGACCGGGTGGTGCTGGCCACGAAGGTGCACGGCACGATGGGCGACGACCCCAACCAGCAGGGCAACTCCCGGCGCTGGATCGTCCAGGAGGTCGACAACAGCCTGCGGCGGCTGGGGACCGACTGGATCGACCTCTACCAGATCCACCGCCCCGAGCCCGACACGGACATCGACGAGACGCTCGGCGCCCTCACCGACCTCGTCCGCGAGGGCAAGGTCCGCTATATCGGGAGCTCGACCTTCCCGGCCGAGGCGATCGTCGAGGCCCAATGGGTCGCGGAGCGGCGCGGCCGCGAGCGCTTCGTCTGCGAGCAGCCCCCGTACTCGATGCTGGTGCGCGGCGTGGAGGCCGACGTGCTGCCGGTGTGCGAGCGCTACGGGATGGGCGTGATCCCCTGGAGCCCGCTGGCCAGCGGGTGGCTGTCCGGCCGCTACCGCAAGGGCCGGGACCTGCCGGAGAGCCGCCGCGCCCAACGACTCCCGCACCGCTACGACATGTCTCGCCCCGAGAACCAGCGCAAGCTGGAGGCGGCGGACGCGCTGGGCCGCCTGGCCGAGGAGGCGGGCATGACGCTGATCGAGATGGCGCTGGCCTTCGTCATCGAGCATCCGGCGGTGACCGCCGCGATCATCGGCCCGCGCACGATGGAGCACCTGGAGTCCCAGCTGGGCGCCGTGGACGTCAAGCTCCCTCCGGAGCTGCTGGACCGGATCGACGAGATCGTGCCGCCCGGGACCAACTTCAGCCGTGCGGACGCGGGCTGGCAGCCGCCCGCGCTGGCGTCCGCCTGGCGGCGACGCCGGAGCGCCCGCGGCCGGGAAGGGTAGCCGGCCGGCCGCTCGCGCCCCCGGTGCCGGTAGGATGCGGCCGCTCCAGGGCCGCGGCTCGGTACCTCCGCATGAACCCCCCGCTCACCGGCGAGGCCGCAGAGATCGTCTTCGACAGCGTGACGAAGCGCTATCCGGGGCGGTCGGAGCCCGCGGTCGACTCCCTGTCGCTGGTCATCCCGGCCGGCGACCTGTGCGTGCTGGTGGGGCCGTCGGGTGGTGGCAAGACCACCGCGATGAAGATGGTCAACCGGCTCATCGACATCACCGACGGCGACATCCGGATCAACGGGACCAGCGTGGGCTCGCTGGAGCCCACCGAGCTGCGGCGGGGCATCGGCTACGTGATCCAGCAGGTGGGCCTGTTCCCGCACATGAACGTGGCGCAGAACATCGCCACGGTGCCGCGGCTGCTGGGCTGGGAGCGCGAGCGGGTGCGCGCCCGCACCAGCGAGCTGGTGGCGCTCGTGGGCCTCGATCCCGACGCCGACCTCGACCGCTACCCGGCCGAGCTCTCGGGCGGCCAGCGCCAGCGGGTGGGCCTGGCCCGGGCCATGGCCGCCGACCCGCCGCTGATGCTCATGGACGAGCCCTTCGGCGCCCTGGACCCGATCACCCGCGCCCGCCTGCAGGACGAGTTCCTGCGCCTGCGCCAGGAGTTCCGCAAGACGGTCATCTTCGTCACCCACGACATCGACGAGGCGATCAAGATGGGCGACCGGATCGCGATCCTGCGCGAGGGCGGGGTGCTGGCCCAGTACGCCACGCCGGACGAGATCCTGGCGCGCCCGGCCGACGAGTTCGTGGCCCGCTTCGTGGGCGCCGACCGGGCGCTCAAGCGGCTGGCCCTCACCCGCCTCTCGGACCTCGACCTGCCGGCGCCGGACGGCGCCGGCCGCAACGGCCCCACGGTGCCGTTGCACACCACGCTGCGCGACGCGCTCTCGCTGATGCTCGACACCGGCAACGAGAGCCTCACGGCGCTGGACGCCGACGGCCGCCAGGCGGGCACGGTGACGGTGGACCTGGTCTCCCGGGCGCTGGCCCGGCACAGGCGAGAGGGGAGCCGGTGAGCCCGGCCCCGCTCGCCGTCACCGTCATCCCCAACTTCGGTCGGGGCAGCGAGTGCGTGCGCGACAACCACACCTTCTGCTGGGGCTGGTTCACCGACCACTGGGGGGACACCTTCCGCCCGGCGCTCACCCAGCACGTCGTGCTCACGCTGATCGCGGTGGGCGTGGGGACGGCGATCGCCATGGCCTGCGCGCTGTTCGCCTACCGGCAGCGCTGGTTCGAGGGGCCGTTCGTCGTGTTCTCCGGGTTCCTGTACACGATCCCCAGCCTGGCGCTGTTCCAGCTCCTGGTCCCGATCACGGGGCTGACCACCACCACGGCCGAGATCGCGCTGGTCTCCTACACGCTGCTGATCCTGTTCCGCAACATCCTCACGGGACTGCGTGAGGTGCCGGAGGAGGCGCGCGAGGCGGCCCGGGGAATGGGCCTCACGCCCCGCCAGTCGCTCCTGCGGGTGGAGCTGCCCCTGGCGCTTCCGGCGATCATCGCCGGCCTGCGCGTGGCGACCGTCACAGTGATCTCGCTGGCCACGGTGGCGGCGTTCGTGATCGACAAGGGCCTGGGCGCGCCGATCTTCGCCGCGCTGCAGACGTCGTTCAAGACCGAATTCATCGCCGCCGGCGGGCTGGCGGTCGCGCTGGCGCTGACGGCCGACGCCCTGCTGGTCGCCGTCCAGCGGCTCCTGACCCCGTGGGCGCGGATCCGGGTGACCTGACGTGAAGGACTTCCGCGACTCCTTCTCGTTCATGGCCGACCACCTCGACCTGCTGTGGCACAAGCTGGTGGAGCACCTGGCGCTGAGCGGCGCCGCCATCGGCGTCTCGCTGGCCATCGCCGTGCCCCTGGGCATGTGGCTCGGCCACCTGCGCCGCGGCTCGTTCCTGGCGATCAACGTGGCCAACATCGGGCGCGCGCTCCCCAGCCTGGCGCTGATCTCCATCGGGCTGGCGATCCTCGGGCTGGGCTTCGCCAACGTCCTGGTGGCGCTGGTCGTGCTCGCGGTGCCCCCGATCCTCACCAACGCCTACACCAGCGTGGCCGGCGTCGATCCCGAGGCGGTCGCGGCCGCCCGGGGGATGGGGATGCGCGGCCGCGAGGTGTTCCGCCTGATCGAGGTGCCGCTGGCGCTGCCGCTGCTGTTCGCCGGGATCCGCACCGCCAGCGTGTACGTCGTGGCCACGGCCACCCTGGCGGCGATCGCCGGCGGGGGAGGACTGGGCGAGATCATCGTCAACCAGGCCAGCTACGGCCTGAGCGGGGTGGTGGCGGCCTCGATCTGGGTCGCCGCCCTCGCGCTGCTCGTCGACTTGGGGCTGGGCGCCGTGCAGCGCCTGCTCACGCCGCGGGGACTGCGCCGGCAGGCGCCGGTGCTGGGCCCGCCCGACCGGGGGACCCGGCACGACCCGCGGCTGCAGCCGGCGCCGGGAGCGGCGCCGAGATGACCACCGACAACGACAAAACAGGAGGACTCGTGAGGGGATCGACCATGCGCCGTACGGCCGCCGTCCTGGCCGCCGCCGGCGTGCTGAGCGTCGGCGTCGCCGCCTGCGGCGGCGGCAAGAGCAAGAGCACCGCCGGCAAGCCGGGCGCCGGGAAGCCCGCGGTGACGCTGGGCGCCAAGAACTTCCCGGAGGAGTTCATCCTGGGCCAGCTCTACACCCAGGCGCTGCGGGCCAAGGGCTACAAGGTGACGCTGAAGAACAACATCGGGACTTCGGAGATCACCTACAAGGCGCTGACCAGCGGGAAGATCGACGCCTACCCGGAGTACACCGGCGAGATCATCTCCACGCTGTTCGGCAAGAACAACCGTCCGTCGACCGCCGAGCAGGCCTACGCGCAGGCCAAGCAGCTGGTGGGGACGCAGGGGCTCGCCCTGACCCAGAAGACGCCGTTCTTCGACCGCGACGTCCTGGCCGTGCTGACGTCCTACGCGCAGAAGAACGGCCTGAAGCAGACCGGCGACCTCAAGAAGCTGGGGGCGAAGGTCACCTACGGCGCGCCCCCCGAGTCGCGCACCCGCTACCAGGGGCTCATCGGGCTGCGGCAGGCCTACGGGCTGACCAAGATGAAGTTCAAGCCGCTGGCGATCGGCCTGCAGTACCAGGCGCTCGACGCCGGACAGATCCAGACCGGCGACGTGTTCACCACCGACGGACAGCTGGCGGGCGGGAAGTACGTCCAGCTGGCCGATCCGAAGAACATCTTCGGGTTCCAGAACGTGGCGATGATCGTCAACAAGAAGGTCCTCGCCCGGGAGGGAGCGGACTTCGCCACGACGGTCGACGCGGTGAGCGCCAAGCTGACCAACGACGCGGTGCAGAAGATGAACGCCGCGGTGGTGATCGACAAGAACTCGCCCGCCGACGTGGCCAAGAAGTTCCTGCAGGCCAACGGGCTGATCTAGCCGGGGGCCCGCAGCAGGACCACCTCGCTGCCGAGGTGGTCGGGGGTGTCGGGGATCTCGCGGGGCGCCAGCGCCGCGAGCCCCGCCTCCGCGGCCTCGGCGGCGGCCGTGGCGGCGTCCAGCCGGTCCAGGCGCACCACCTCGCGGCGCTGGGTGCGACGGCCGTCGGGCGCCACCAGCTGACGCACGCGCTCGATCGTGGTGCCGTGCCGCTGGGGGCGGATCGCCACCGGCTGGCTGGCCAGGACCCAGCCCTCGACCTCGCGCACGTCGGGCAGCGGCAGGTCGTAGCCGCGCTCGGGGGCGTAGGACTCGAGCCCCACCGCGATGGCGGCGGCCAGCAGCCCGCCGGGCTCGAGGTGGGCGCGGGCCCGGCGCCAGAAGCGGCGGCGCCCGGGCCGGCCGCCCAGCAGCTGCAGCGTCTGCATCGGCACCAGGCACAGCGCGAAGCGCCGGCCGGCGTCGAAGTCGCGGGCGTCGGCCACCAGCGTGGTGACCGGCAGACCGGCCGCGGCCGCGCGCTCCCGCAGGGCGTCCAGCAGTCGGGCGTCGTGATCCAGGGCGGTCACGTCGTGCCCCCGGCGGGCCAGGTCCAGCGCGACCCGGCCGGTGCCGGCCCCGATCTCCAGGACCGGGTCGCCCTCCGCGTCCGCCAGCTCGCGCCACAGCGGCAGGTCGGCGTTATAGCCGCCGCACTCCACGTCGTGCCAGAGCACTTCCTCTGCGCCGGGCGGGTGGCGGCTCACGCGGGAACCAGGACCCGCAGCGCGCGGTGGCGCACGCGCACGGTCGCCGGCAGCTCGGCGATCGGGTCGCCGTCGGCGTACATCGTGAACGGGCGATCCGCCGAGATCCGCATCTCGCGCGCCCGCACGACGTGCACCGACGGAGATTCCTGCAGGCGCCCCTTGAACGTCTTCGTGAGGTTGTAGAGGAACCGCCGCTTGGTCCCCTGGCTGTACATGACCACGTCCAGCAGGCCGTCGTCGATCTCGGCGTCGGGCGCCACGAACATGCCCCCGCCGTAGGCCCGGGTGTTGCAGGCCCCCACGCTGAAGCCCGGGAAGGCCAGCCGCTCGCGGCCATCGAGCTCGAGCTCGAAGTGGGCGGGGGTCCAGGCGGCCAGCGCCCGCAGCGCCGCGTAGGCGTAGACCAGGTTGCCCTGCACGAGCTTGGTCTCGTTGGCGATCTTGTTCGCCTCGGAGTCGAACCCGCAGGACGCGATCCCGATGAACGGCCGGCCGTCGACCTCGCCCATGTCGATGGTGCGCTCGTGGCCGGTGGCGATCACCTCGCAGGCGGCGGCCACGTCGTGGGGCATTCCCAGCGTGCGCATGAAGTCGTTGCCCCTCCCGCCCGGCAGCACGCCCAGCACCGCGCCGGTGCCCTGGAGCTCGCCCGCCACCACGCCCACCATCCCGTCTCCGCTCAGGGTGACGACGGTCTCGCCGGCGTCGCGGGCGGCCCGGGCCAGCTCCCGGGCGTGGTCGAGGCTGCGGGTGGCCTCGACGTGCCAGCCGACACCGCGCTCGCTCAGCGCGGCTTCGACCAGGGGCAGCGCCGCGGCGGCGCGGCCCCCGCCGGCGCGGGGG
>VAXS01000045.1 GCA_005883255.1 Actinomycetota bacterium
GGACGCGAGCGTGGCGGCGTTCTCCACACTGGCGGGCCAGCGGCTGCGCTTCTTCGGCGACTACGCCGGGATCGCGGCGTCGCCGACGGCGGCCCACCCCATCTGGGACCAGGCGCAGAACTTCGCCGGCCAGGCCGCAAATCCGACGAATACCCACCAGCGCTCGTTCAGCGCCCTGGTGCAGTAGCCGTAGCTACAACCCGTACGTCTCCAGCAGCCGCAGCCACACCTCGCTGCGGGTGGGGAAGGCGGGGATCGCGTGCCATAGGCGCTCCAGCGGCACCTCGGCCACGACCGCGATCGTGGCCGCGTGCAGCTGCTCGCCCAGGTCCGGGCCGGTGAACGTGGCGCCGACGATCACCCGGCGGCGCTCGTCGATCACCAGCCGGGCGGTGCCCGGGGCGTTGCGGCCGTGGAAGCTGGCGCCGGCCACGCCGGAGGTCGGGTAGTCGACCGGCTTGACCTCCAGGCCGGCCTCCCGGGCCGAGGCGAGCGTGTGCCCCACCGCGGCCACCGAGGGGTCGGTGAAGGTCACGCGCGGGGTCATGGGCCCGTCGGCGGTGGCCGCCGCCGCGCGGCCCAGGATCACGTCGGCCGCCGCGCGCGCCTGGTACTTGCCGGCGTGGGTGAACAGCGCCCGGCCGTTGACGTCGCCCACCGCGTACAGCCACTCGCGGCCGCCCACCCGCAGGCGGTCGTCCACCCGCACCGGGCTCCCGGGCTCGATCTCGACGCCCACGGTCTCCAGCCCCATCGCGTCCGCGCGCGGACGCCGGCCGATCGCCACCAGGAGCTCGTCGCCCTCCAGCGCCTCGCCGTCCTCGAGCTCCAGGCGCACCTTGCGCTCGCCCCGCGAGGCCGAAGCCGCCTTGGCGCCCGTCCGGACGTCGACGCCCTGCGCCCGCAGCCCCTCGGCCACCTGGGCGGACGCGAACTCCTCCTCGTGGTCGACGAGTCGCGGCGCCGCCTCCACCAGCGCCACCGACGCGCCCAGCCAGGCGTAGGCCTGTCCCAGCTCCACGCCCACCGCCCCGCCGCCCAGGACCAGCAGCCGGCCCGGCACCTGGTTTGCCGTCGTCGCCTCCCGGCTGGTCCAGGGGCGAGACTCGCGCAGGCCGGGGATCGGCGGGATCAGCGGATCGGAGCCGCTGGCCACCACCACCGCGCGCCTCGCCACCAGCAGGTCGTCGCCCACCCGGACCCGGCGCTCGCCGTCCAGCCGGCCGGCGCCGCGCACCAGCTCCACCCCGCGCTCGTCGAGCCAGGGCAGCTGCGAGGAGTCGTCGAGGTCGTGGACGACCTCGTCGCGGCGGCGAAAGACCGCCGCGGGGTCGATCGGCGGCGTCGTCAGCCCCAGGCCCGGGACGCGCTCGACCTCGTCCTCCAGCTCGCCGGGCCGCAGCAGCGCCTTGGACGGCATGCAGGCGTAGTACGAGCAATCGCCGCCCACCAGGTGCGGCTCCACCAGGGCGACGGACATCCCGTTCTCGCCCAGCCGCCCCGCGCACACCTCGCCGGGGGCGCCCGCCCCCAGCACGATCACGTCGAACTCGCGCTCGCTCACGCGCGGGCGGCCTGGGGATCGCCCTCGCGGGGCGGACCGGCGGGGACCACGAGCGGCTCGGTCGGCGCCTCGATGACCGCCTCCTCCTCGATGTCGAGCTCCGGCGGCTCCATGCCGTCGCACACCAGCCGGAACGCGCCGGTGCCCAGCCGCGGGTCCGATTCCAAGACCAGGCCGGCGATCGTGTCGCCCTCCTCCCAGCCCATCCGCTCGATCTCGAACGGGTTCATCCGCACGGTGTGGGGCGGGAACGGGCAGTGGCGGTTGTGGTCCGCCTTCGCCTTGGAGATCGCCTCGAAGTTGCGGGCCTCCGCGCTGCTCACCGCCCTCCAGTCTAAGAGGGCTCGCGCCATACTGCCCGGCGATGTCCCCCGACCAGGCCGAGTGGGTCCGCCGGGCATACGAGGCGTTCAACCGGCGCGACAACGACGCGCTGGCCGGGCTCATGGATCCCGACATCGAGTTCCGGACGACGGTGGAGACCGCCCACGGGCGGGCGGGCGTCGAGGAGTGGGTCCGCCAGGTCGACGAGCTGTTCGACGACTTCCAGATCGAGATCGAGGAGACGCTGGAAGCCGGCGACCGGGTGGTGGTGCTGGTCCACGAGCACGCGCGGGCGAAGGGCAGCGGCCTCGACGTGGACATGCGGATCGGCCACGTGTGGACGCTGCGCGACGGCCGGGCGGTGGCGATGCACGCCTACCCGACCCACGCGGAGGCGCGGGCGGCCGTGGCCGCCTAGGCCGGCGCCTGCTCGCGGGCGGCGGCGGGAGGCTCGATCCCGGCGCGCTGCGCGATCCGCAGCGTCAGCCGGGCGATCGTCGGGCAGGAGAGCCCGTGGCGCGCCGCCGCGCGCAGCACCGCGCCGGGGATCCCGTCCAGCTCCGGCGTCCGGCCGGCGGCGATGTCGCGCTGCATGGAGGTCCTCAGCGTGGCGTGGATGGCGTCCAGCTCCCCGAGCACCGTCTCGACCCGGATGCTGGCTCCCTCCGCTTCGGCTACGGCCACGGCCTCGCGGACGCAATCCTCCAGCGCGGCGCGGCGCTCCGGGTCGTCGCGGACGTCGCCCAGCGGCACGTCCCAGGCGCTGGTGGTGCAGGCCAGCGCGTTGAGGCGGACCAGCTTGCCCCACAGCACGTCCGCCTCCGAGTCGAACACGCGGGCCGGGATCTCGGCCGCGACCAGCGTCTCGGCCAGCGCCTCCAGGCCCGGACGCAGCGCGGCGTCCTCGCTGGCCAGGTCGATGCGCAGGAACGGGCTGGTGTGGACGATCCGGCCGGGCGCGGGACGATCGGCCTCGATGCGGATCGCTCCGGCCGCCACCCGCCCCGGGAAGCGCTCGCGCAGCCGGACCATGTGGTCGAGCCCGTTGAGCAGGGGAACGACCAGCGCCGGATCCGCGCGCACCCGCTCGAGTCCGGCGTCCAGCCCGCCCGCCTTGGTCGCCACCAGCAGCGTTCCCGCCGGCTCCGACAGCTCGGGCACCGCGGGCGGGTGGGCGGTGAAGTCGCCCAGCCCGACGCTGCGCACCTCGATGCCCTCGCGGGCGATGAGCTGCGCCGTGGACTCGCGGGCGATCACGGTCACGGGCGCGCCGGAGCGGGCCAGCGCCGCGGCGACGAAGCCGCCGACGGCCCCTGGGCCCAGCACCGCGATCGGCGCGGTCACGCCGGCAGCGGGTCGACGAGGACGCCCGGGTTGAGGATCCCGGCCGGGTCCACCGCCGCCTTCGCGCCGCGCAGCGCGGCGGCGAACGGGTCCGGACGCTGGCGGTCGTACCAGGGGCGGTGGTCGCGACCGACGGCGTGGTGGTGGGTGATCGTCCCCCCGGCGGCGATCACCGCGTCCGACGCCGCGCCCTTGATCGCCTCCCACTGGTCCAGCTCCTCGCCCCGGTGCGCCGGCGCCAGCATGGTGTAGTAGGGGGCCGGTCCGTCGGGATACACGTGGGTGAAGCGGCAGGTGACGCTGCCCGCGCCGAACGTCTCGCGCAGGCCCGCCTCGGTGGCCTCGGTCACGCGGGCGTGGAACTCTGGGAAGCGCTCCCAGGTGATCGCCGTCTCGAACGTCTCCGAGAACACCCCCATGGCCACGAACGTGTCGCGCAGGTAGGGGGCGCGCAGGAACGCCTCGCGCCAGGCGCCCACCGCGCCCTCGCGCCCGCCGCCGCCGCGCACCTCGTCCCAGCTTCCCCCGAGCTCGGCGCAGACGGCCAGCGCCCGGTCCATCCAGGGCCCGACCGGATGGTCGGCGGACTCGAACCCGAGCACCAGCAGTGCGTGCTCCCCGTCGCCGCCCGACGTAAGCCGGGCCTCGGCGGCGTCGATCAGCCGGCAGTTGGCGGGATGCAGGCCCGACTGGGAGAGGGCCCGCACGGCCTCGGCGCCGGCGGCGAACGACTCGAAGCGCACCCCGGTCGACGCCCGCTCGGTGGGGCGCGCCTGCACCCGCACCCAGGCCTCGGTGATCACCCCCAGCGTGCCCTCGGAGCCGATCAGCAGCCGGTCCGGCGACGGGCCCGCGCCCGAGCCCGGGAGCCGCCTTGACTCCCACGTCCCGCGCGGAGTGAGCGCGCGCACGCTCTCCACCAGGTCGTCGACGTGCGTGTACAGCGTCGCGAAGTGCCCGCCGGCGCGGGTGGCGATCCAGCCGCCCAGGGTGGAGAGCTGGAACGACTGGGGGAAGTGCCGCAGCGTCAGGCCGTGCTCCGCCAGCTGCTCCTCCAGATGTGGACCCGGCGCGCCGGCCTGGATCCGGGCGGCGCGCGAGACCTCGTCCACCTCCAGCACCCGGTCCAACCGGCCCAGGTCCACGCTGACGGCGCCGTCGTAGCGGCCGTCGAGCCGCGGCTCCACGCCCCCGACCACGCTGGTGCCGCCGCCGTAGGGGATGGCGGCGGCGTTGGCGGCCTCGCACCACTCCAGCACCGCCTCCACCTCGGGCTCGTCGCGGGGGAAGGCGACGACGTCCGGCGGATGGTCGAACCGGCCGCGGAACGCCCGCACCACATCGCGGTAGCCCTTGCCCTGGGCGTGCGAGGCGCGGGCGTGGACGTCGGTCGAGCAGACGTCGCGCAGCCCCTCCGGCGCCTCGACCCGGGGCGCGGGCAGCTCCACCTCCTCCAGCGGGACCGGCTCCTCGACGTCGACGGAGCCGAAGCCCAGCGCGGGGACGATCCCGGCCGCCGCCGCGCGCACCTCGTCCGGCGCGGGCCGCTCGTCCTCGTAGCCCCAGCCCCAGTGGTTGCGGCGCCGCGTGGCGACCGCTGGCTTGCCGCTGGCCATCGCGGCGCGAGCGTAACCCTTTCTATGCTTGGAGGACCGATCTACATGCGCTTCTTCACTCACAAGACACAGATCCCCGCCGCCGAGGACGCCCTGCCCGGCCGCGGGGCCGAGATGCCGGTGCCCGACCGCCACGCCGTGCTGGGCACGCCGCTGCGGCCGCCGTTCCCCGAGGGGATCGAGCTGGCCCAGTTCGGCATGGGCTGCTTCTGGGGCGCCGAGCGGGACTTCTGGCAGCTCGACGGCGTCTACACCACCGCGGTCGGCTACGCGGGCGGCCACACCCCGAATCCCACCTACGAGGAGGTGTGCAGCGGGCGCACCGGCCACACCGAGGCGGTGCTCGTGGCCTACGACCCCGAGAAGGTGAGCTACGAGGACCTGCTGCGAACCTTCTGGGAGGGCCACGACCCCACCCAGGGAATGCGGCAGGGCAACGACGTGGGCACCCAGTACCGCTCCGCGATCTACACCTACTCCGACGCCCAGCGCGCCGCGGCCGAGGCCTCCCGGGACCGCTACCAGGAGCGGCTCCGGGCCGAGGGCTATGGCGAGATCACCACCGAGATCGGCGACGCGCCGCCCTTCTACTACGCCGAGGACTACCACCAGCAGTACCTCCACAAGGTGCCCAACGGCTACTGCGGCGTGGGGGGCACCGGCGTGAGCTGCCCAGTTGGCATAGCGAAGGCCTAGCCTTCGCCCATGGAACGCGGCGCCGGCCTCCTGGCGCGGGGACCCTGGGAGCCCGACCAGGTGGCCGTGCGCTGGCGCGACGACGAGTTCCAGCCCCGGGCCGCCGCCTCGGCCGCCGCCGACGCCGCGATCGCCCAACTGCGCGAGCGCGGCTCGCCCAGCCACGACGGCCTGGGCGGCCGCCTCGCCCGCTATCGCGCCGAGCCGGGGCGGCTCGAGCTCGAGCTCCAGCCCGCGCGCTGGTCGCTGCGGCTGGGCGAGGACGCGGCGGCCAGCCTGTCCGCCCTGTGCGTGGCCCGCGACCCCGACGGCCGCTGGCTGGCCGGTCGGCGGGCGGGCTGGTTGGCCACGTGGGCCGGGCGCTGGGCGCTGGGCGCCGGCGGCTCCGTCGAGTTGGGCGAGCACCCGGTGGACACGCTGGGCCGCGAGCTGCGGGAGCCGGCCGAGGTCTCCGAGTGGCCGCTCGAGGCCGACGAGCCGCTGCGGCGGATGGCCTCGCTCCTGGCCGCCGCCGTGTAACCGCCGACACAAATCCAGCCGCCGCGCGCCCGGCCGGCGGGGCGGACCGGGAGAATCTCGGTGTGCGCCTGTTCAAGGTCCTGCGGACCCTGTCGTTCGTCAACTCGGCTGTGTTCACGGGCTTGCTCGTGTGCTGGCTGGCGCCGGGGCTGGCCACCGAGACCGCGGTCCTGGGCTGGTGTCACGGGTGCATGTGGATCACGCTCTCGGTCCTCTCGATCGTGGCGGTGCGGCTGCGGGCGATCCCGTTCTGGCTGGCGGTGGTGGTCACCGTCGTGGGGGGCGTGGGACCGTTCGCCGGGAGCGCCGGATTCGTGGTCGAGACCCGCCGCCGGGCCCGCGCACACGCGTGACAGACGCCCTGCGTGAGGGCGCGAAGCCCTCGGTAGACTCGGCTCAAATGGCGGTGGGAACCACCATCGAGGTCGTGATGCCCCAGATGGGCGAGTCGGTGACCGAAGGCACCGTGCTCGAATGGCACAAGAGCGAGGGCGATCCGGTGGCCGCGGACGAGACCATCGTCGAGATCTCCACCGACAAGGTGGACGCCGAGGTGCCCGCTCCCGCCGCGGGGACGATCGCCAAGATCCACGTGGCCGAGGGCGACACGGTCACGGTGGGCCAGGTCCTGGCCGAGATCTCCACCAACGGGGCCGAGGCGGCGACAGCCACTCAGCGGGCGACCGAGGTGCAGTCGGAGGGCGGCGACCCGGTGCCCGGGACCCGCGCGCAGGAGGAGGCGGCGGGCACCGAGGTGGACCAGGCGGGCGACGGCGCCGGCGGAAACGGCGCCGGGGCCGCGCCGCCGGCGGCGGGCGCCAAGGTGGTCGACATCGTGACGCCGACCGCCGGCGAGTCGGTCACCGAGGGGACGATCCTGGAGTGGCACAAGCAGCCCGGCGATCCGGTGCGCGCCGACGAGACCGTGGTCGAGATCTCCACCGACAAGGTGGACGTCGAGCTGCCGGCGCCGGCGAGCGGCACCCTTACCGAGGTCCTGGCCCCGGCGGGGGAGACCGTCACCGTCGGGCAGGTCATCGGGCGCATCGCGGTGGACGAGTCCACGGACGCGCCGGCCGCCGAGTCGGAGGCGACCCCCGCGGAGGCGGCCCCGGCGGCGGCCGAGACCGCTCCCGGCCCGCCTCCCGCCGAGGCTCCCTCCGGCGACGGCGCCAACGCCTCGCCGGTGGCCCGCCGCGTGGCCCAGGCCCACGGCGTCGACCTGGCCGCGCTCGAGGGCAGCGGCCCCGGCGGCCGCATCTCCAAGGCCGACGTGCTGGCGGCGGCCGAGGGCAACGGTGGCCGCGGCGCCACCGCCAGCCCGCCCGCGCCGGCCACCGCGCCCGCCCCCAGCACCGAGCCGCTGCGCGGCGGCGCGGCGACGCTCGCCCGCTACATGGAGGAGAGCCGGTCGATCCCCACGGCCACCTCCTTCCGCACGATCGCGGTGACGGCGATGGACGCCCGCCGCCGCGAGCTCAAGGCCGCCGGCCAGCGCGTCTCCTTCACCCACCTGATCGCCTACGCGATCGCGCGCGCCGCCACCGACGACATGCCGGTGATGGCCCATCACTTCCAGGACGTCGACGGCCGGCCGCACCGCGTCGACGATCGCCAGGCGAACCTGGGAGTGGCCGTCGACGTGGAGAAGAAGGACGGCAGCCGCACGCTCATGGTCCCGGTCATCCGCGACGCCGGGCGCACGCAGTTCGTGGACTTCGTGGCCGCCTTCGACGACCTGATTTCCCGCGCGCGCGAGAACCGGCTGACGGCTGATGATCTAGTCGGTTCTAACGTAGTCCTTACCAACCCGGGCGGGATCGGCACCCTCGCCTCCGTGCCTCGGCTGATGCCCGGCCAGGGGACGATCGTCGCCACCGGCGCGATCGGCTACCCCAAGGGGCTGGAGGGCGTGGGCCAGATGATCGGGGCCGAGAAGGTCATGACGATGACCTCGACCTACGACCACCGGATCATCCAGGGCGCCGAGTCGGGCCGGTTCCTGGCGGTGGTCGAGGGCTACCTGCAGGGCGAGCACGGCTTCTACGAGGACGTCTTCGCCTCGCTGGGCGTGAAGCTGGGCCCGGCGCCGTCGGTCCCGGCCCCGGCCGCCGCGGCGGCGGCCGCGCGCGAGCGGGTGGCCGAGCCGGTCGCGGCGCCGGACGAGGAGATGATGCAGGCGGTCCAGGCCGCCATGTCGCTGATCAAGGCCCACCGCACCCACGGGCACCTGGCCGCGCAGCTGGACCCGCTGGGGACGGATCCCACGGGCGACCCGGCGCTGGATCCCGAGCCGCTGGGGCTGACTCCGGAGCTGATGGCGCGGATCCCCGCGTCGATCCTGCGCATGTACGTGCCGGGCGCCACGCTGGCCGACGCCCTGCCGCACCTGCGCGAGACCTACCGCGGCCCGATCGCCTACGAGATCGAGCACATCTCCTCCCACCAGCAGCGGGTGTGGCTGCGGGAGAAGATCGAGTCGGGCGCCTTCCGCGCGCCGCTGACGTCGGAGGAGAAGCGGGCGCTGCTCCAGCGGCTGACCGAGGTCGACGCGCTCGAGCGCTTCATGCACAAGGCCTACCTGGGCCAGAAGCAGTTCTCGATCGAGGGCCTGGACATGACCGTGCCCATGCTGGACGAGCTCATCCAGCTGGCGGCGGGCCGGGGCGGGCGCGAAGTGGTGATCGGCATGGCCCACCGCGGGCGGCTCAACGTCCTGGCCCACAACCTCGGGCGACCGTACGACACGATCTTCGCCGAGTTCGAGGGCGCCTCCACCCTGGAGGCGGTGACCACGCTGCCCCAGGGCGGCACCGGCGACGTCAAGTACCACCACGGGGCCGAGGGGTCCTACCAGCTGCCCGACGGCGAGTCGATCAAGGTCGTGCTGGAGTCGAACCCCAGCCACCTGGAGTACGTGGACCCGGTGGTGACCGGCGCCGCCCGCGCCGCCCAGACCGTGCGCCAGGGCCCGCACGCCCACCGCGATCCCGACGCCGCGATCCCGATCGTGCTGCACGGCGACGCCGCCCTCCCGGCCCAGGGCGTGGTGGCGGAGACCTTCAACCTCCAGGCGCTGGACGGCTACTCGGTGGGCGGCAGCGTCCACCTGATCCAGAACAACCAGGTGGGCTTCACCACCTTCCCGCACGAGGGACGCTCCACGCAGTGGGCCTCGGACCTGGCCAAGGGCTTCGACGTCCCGATCATCCACGTCAACGCCGACGACGTGGAGGCCTGCATCTCCGCCGCGCGGCTGGCCTTCGCCTTCCGCCAGGAGTTTGGGCACGACGTGGTCATCGACCTGATCGGCTACCGCCGCTATGGCCACAACGAAGCCGACGAGCCCGCCTACACGCAGCCCGCGATGTACGGCGAGATCCGCGGCCACCCCCGCGTGCGCGAGCTGTTCGCCAAGCAGCTGGTCGAGGAGGGCGTGATCGGCCAGGAGGACGTCGACGCTCAGGAGGAGGAGGTGTGGGGACTCCTCACCGACCTGCACCAGCAGCTCAAGCGGACCATCGAGGCGTCTGAGCACGTCGAGCACACCACCGGCCAGTACGAGCTCGACCGCTCCCCCAGCCCGGAGGTCAAGACCGCGGTGTCGGTCGAGCGGCTGCGGTCCCTCAACCAGGAGCTGCTGGCGGTCCCCGACGGCTTCACCATCCACCCCAAGCTGCTGCGCCAGCTCGAGCGCCGGCGCGAGACGCTGGGCGCCGAGGGCGGGATCGACTGGGCCCAGGCGGAGGCGCTGGCCTTCGCCTCGCTGCTCACCGAGGGCACGCCGATCCGGTTGACCGGACAGGACACCGAGCGCGGGACGTTCTCCCAGCGCCACCTGGTCCTGCACGACCACGAGACCGGGCAGCGCTTCTCGCCGATCGGGAACCTGCCGGGCGCGCTGGCGCCGATGGAGCTGCACAACTCGCCCCTGAGCGAGGTGGCCACGCTGGGCTTCGAGTACGGCTACTCGCAGGAGGCGCCCGAGACGCTGGTCCTGTGGGAGGCCCAGTTCGGCGACTTCGTCAACGCCGCCCAGGTGATCATCGACCAGTTCATCGTGTCCGCGCTGGCGAAGTGGGGGCAGAGCTCGCGGATCACGCTGCTGCTGCCGCACGGATACGAGGGCTCCGGTCCCGAGCACTCCTCGGCGCGGCTGGAGCGGTTCCTGGCGCTGGCGGCCGAGGGCAACATCAGGGTGGCCAATTTGACGACGCCCGCCCAGTACTTCCACCTGCTGCGCCGCCAGGCGCGCATCGCCAAGCAGCGTCCGCTGATCGTCATGACGCCCAAGTCCCTGCTGCGCCTGCCGCAGGCCACGAACCGCATCGAGCACCTGGCGGAGTCGCGCTTCTTCCCGGTGCTGGGGGAGCCGCGGGTTGACGTGGAGAAGGTCACCCGGCTCATCCTGTGCACCGGCAAGATCTACTACGACCTGGTGGGGCATCAGGCCCGGGCCGGGGAGGACCGGCTGGCGGTGGGACGGGTCGAGCTGCTGTACCCGTTCCCGCAGGCGCAGATCCTGGAGCTGATCGGGATGTACCCGAACCTCGAGGAGGTCGTGTGGGTGCAGGAGGAGCCGCGCAACATGGGCGCCCGCGCCTTCATGTCGCCCCGGCTGCTGCAGATCCTGCCCGAGGGGCTGCGCTTCGGCTACATCGGCCGTCCGGAGCGCGCCAGCCCCGGCGAGGGCTACCCGGCCGCCCACATCGGGGAGCAGAGCCGGATCATCTCCACCGCGCTCAACCTCTCGATCCCGGTCTCTATGTACCCGTCGAAGACGCCGGGTCAGCGCTGATGCTCTGGCGGCGCTTCCTGAACGTGCTGCGCCAGTGGCGGCGCAAGCGCCGAGCCCGCCGGCTCGGGCGCTAGGTCAGCCGGCGCCGCCTCGGAGGGCGTCGCGGACGGCCGCGGCGGCGGGCGCGAGCTCCGGGGGGAGGCGGGCCAGGAGCTCGGTCCAGCGGTCGCCGCCGTTGGCCACGGCGGCGCGGACCCGGTCCGCGCCGCCGCTCACGTCGCCGGCCTGGGCCAGTCCCAGGCCGGCCCAGAACAGCAGCTCGTCACTGCCCGGCGCCAGCTCGCTGGCGCGGTCGTACAGCGGCGCGGCCTCGGCGTAGCGTCCCTCGGCCAGCAGCTGGTCGGCGCGGGCCGCCAGCTCGTAGGCGTGGTGCAGGCCGAGCATCCGGCCCAGCTCGCGCAGGGGCTCGGCGTGGTCGTCGACGCGCAGGTCGATCGCGCGGCGCCAGGGCTCGTCGCCGGCGGCGACCACGACCAGCGCCGCCGACTGCTGTCCGCGCACGTCGCCGCCCTCGGCCTCGGCCGCCTCGAGCGCCGCCAGCAGCCGCGGCGCCAGGGCGCCGGGAGCGCGCTCGAACGCCTCGGCCATCGCGTCGGGAGCGGTGGAGTGGGCCATCATGTTGGCCTGGCAGGAGAACCCGTCGCCCTCGCGGTGGCCGGCGTACTCGATGCAGCTCGTGCCCGTGTGCGCGGCCACGCCGCCCGCGGCGTCCAGCACCGCGACCTGGCGCATCTCCTCCTGGGGATCGGCGCGGAGCAG
>VAXS01000046.1 GCA_005883255.1 Actinomycetota bacterium
GCCGTTCGACGAGAACCCCGTCGGGAAGCTGTTCTGGAAGCGGCTGAAGTTGTCGAGGAACTCGTGGGCGTCCCACTGCGAGTAGATCCCGGCCGCGCCCCGCAGCGCCGCCAGGTTGCGCTGGGCCAGGTTCATCCGGTACTTGCCCCACTTCTGGCGCACGGTGAGCGCGTCCAGGCCCTGTGCGCCCACCACCTCGCTGTCCGAGTACATGGTGTCGCCCAGGTTCACGTTGAACGCGTTGGCCTCGAGCTGCATGCGCCGGTAGACCTGGAAGCGGTTCCAGAACGGGGTGCGCGAGGGCGGCTGCGGCTGGGCGTCGGCGTCGGCGGTGAAGGCGAAGCGAATGGTCGCGTTGGCGCTCCGCGAGGGCGCCGTCACGAAGCTGCCGGCGGCGCTGGGCCGCCCGACGCGCTTGCACGCCAAGGAGCTGCCGGCCGTGCCAGTCTCGCACTGCCAGAAGCGATACGAGTAGCGCGTCCCCGCTCGCAGCCTGGCCATCCGCAGCGTCATCGTGAAGTCGTGCGAGGCGCGCGCCGCCGTCCGGCGGGCGGCCACCACGTGGTGGAAGAGGCGGTCGGTGGCCACCTCGACCTGGTAGGAGCCGGCCGTGCTGGCCCGCGTCCACAGCAGCGCGGAGCTGCTGGAGACGTCTCCGGCGGCCACGCCGTACTTGAAGGTGGCGCCCGACGCGGTGGCGGGGATCGCGGCGAGCGCTCCGAGAGCGGCGGCGAACAGGACGGCACGGCGCATGTGGCGGGCTCCTTTCGGTCCCCGGGACCTCCCCCAAGCCGACCCTAACACGGCCCGGGGCCGCCAGATGCGCCTAGTGCGAGTCGATGACCTGATCCACCAGCCCGTACTCCACGGCCTCGTCGGCCTTGAAGAAGCGGTCGCGCTCGATGTCCTCGTGGATCCGATCGCGGGGCTGGCCGGTGTGGTCGGCGTAGATCTGCTCGATCCGCTCGCGCATGGCCAGGATCTCGCGCGCGTGGATCTCGATGTCGGAGGACTGGCCCTCGAACACGGCCGAGGGCTGGTGGATCAGCACTCGGGAGTTGGGCAGCGCCAGGCGCTTGCCCTTGGCGCCCCCGGTGAGCAGGAGCGAGCCCATCGACATCGCCATCCCGAAGCAGATCGTCTGCACGTCGGGCTTGATGAACTGCATCGTGTCGTAGACCGCCAGGCCCGAGTAGACGTCGCCGCCGGGGGTGTTGATGTAGACCGAGATGTCCTTCTCGGGGTCGTCGGACTCCAGGTGCAGGAGCTGGGCCACGACCAGGTTGGCGATCTGGTCGTCGATCGGCGTGCCGATGAACACGATCCGCTCCGAGAGCAGGCGGGAGTAGATGTCGTACTCGCGCTCGCCGCGCGAGTCCTGCTGGACCACCACGGGCACCAGGGGCATGGTGGGCAATATAGAGACCATGGACTCTCCGCCCGCCCTCGAGCTGAAAGGGCTCACCAAGCGCTACGACGACGGGCTGCTAGCCCTGGAGCGGCTGGACCTCGTCGTCCCCGACGGCGAGTTCTTCGGCCTGCTCGGGCCCAACGGTGCGGGGAAGACGACGCTGATCTCGGCGGTGTGCAACCTGATCCGGATCACCGCCGGGGAAAGGCGCAGACGCGGGCGCCCAAGCTCTCGGGCGGCATGCGGCGGCGCCTGCTGCTGGCCCGGGCGCTCATGCACGAGCCGCGCCTGGTGATCCTGGACGAGCCCACGGCGGGCGTGGACTTCGAGCTGCGCATGGAGCTGTGGCGCTACATCCGCCGCCTGCACGGGGAGGGGACCACGATCCTCCTCACCACGCACTACCTGGAGGAGGCCGAGGAGCTGTGTGAGGACATCGCGCTGATCCGGGGCGGGCGGATCATCGCCCGCGACAGCGCCGCGGGGCTGCGGGACGCGTTCGCGGCCGAGTCGCTGGCCGACGTCTACGTCAAGGCGATGGGGACGGCCTGATGGTCGAGCGCCACCGTGGACTGCTCTGGCTCAGCGCGCGCGAGGTGCTGCGCGTGGCCAAGCTCTGGACCCAGACGATCGCCGCCCCGATCCTGGCCTCGTTCCTGTTCATCGTGGTGTTCGGGCTCTCCCTGGGCGCGCGGATCAAGCAGGTGCACGGGGTCCAATACGACGTGTTCATTGTCCCCGGCCTGATCACGATGGCGATGGTGCAGGCCGCCTACTCCAACAACTCGAGCTCGGTGTTCCAGGCCCGCTTCGACCGCTACCTGCACGACGTGCTGGCGGCGCCGATGCGCAACTGGGAGGTCAACCTCGGGCTCTCGCTCGGTGGCGCGGTGCGGGCGCTGGCGATCGCCGTCGGGCTGCTGCTGCTGGCGCTGCCGGTCACGTCCGTGCCCATCCATCACCCGCTGGAGCTGGTCGCAGCGGTGGTGCTGGCGCTGGTCCTGTTCTCGTCGCTGGGCGTGGTGGTGGGGATCTACGCCGAGACCTTCGACCACCACACCTTCGTCAACAACATCGTGATCCTGCCGCTGACGTTCCTGGGCGGCGTCTTCTACTCGATCGACCGCCTGCCCTCGCCCTGGCACGAGATCTCCCACGCCAACCCGATCTTCTACTTGATCAACGCGGTGCGCTGGGGGTTCCTGGGGACCAGCGACGTCAGCGTGGCGCTGTCGCTCGGGGTGACCGCCGCGCTGGCCGCCGCCGCGGTGGCCTGGAGCTCGTGGCTGTTCGCGACCGGGCGGCGGCTCAAGGCCTAGAGCCCCGGCAGGTGCCGGACCGTGAAGCCGGCCGTGGAGCGCATCTGGTCGGTCCAGCGCGAGCCGGCGATGTGCAGGGCGCTGGTGTCGAACCGCAGGCCGGCGACGATCATCCACACGTGGACGCTGTTGGAGTAGACGCTGATCCAGCGTCCCGTCCCCGGCTGTCCCATCGTCGACCAGCCGCTGGCGATCGGTGACTGCAGGAGGCCCGCCTGGATGAACGTGAAGCTCACCGAGCCCGAGCAGTCGTAGCCGGTGTCGAACACCCGCGCGTGGCCGCCGCCCCAGACGTACGGAAGGCGGGCGATGGCGTTGCCGGCGGCGACGATCGACTTGACCACGTCGGGCGCGTTGGCGGGAGCCACGGCGGTCCCGTCGGGCAGGACCCGAGCGCGGCCCCCGGGCGCGCCCTGGATCGCGCGCAGCTCGGCGCGGACCTCCGCGTCGGAGGGCGCGCCGGGGGAGGGGCCGGCGGCGGCGGTTCCCTTGGGGGCGCGGGCCAGCGCCTCCTCGGGATCGTGAGGCACGCTGCCGGGGTCCTCGGGCGCCACGTCGATCTGCTGCACCACCGGCGCTCCCACCGCGGGCTCGACCGCCTGCGGGTGCGCGCGCAGGTGCGGCCCCGACCCGTCCTGGCCGCCGCCGGCCGCCGCCCGGGCGGACGCCGCGGCGCCGCCCGCGGCCCGGCCCGCTCCGCCGCCCCCGCCCAGCGCGACCAGGAGCGCCACCACCGCCACCGCGCAGGCCACGGCCACGCCGGTCGCGGCCATCCATCTCCGCCTCACGGCCCTCATACCGCGATTATCGGCAAAGCCGGGGTACCGTTGACGCACATGTTCCCGATCAACGTCCCCAACGTACTCACGCTGCTGCGGATCCTGCTGGTGCCCGTGCTGGTGGTGGCGCTGCTGGACCAGACGCCCAACGGGGACCTGCTGGCGGCCGTCGTCTTCGCCGTGGCCTCGCTCACCGACGCCATCGACGGCTACCTGGCCCGGTCGCGGCAGTGGGTGACGACGTTCGGGAAGCTGATGGACCCGGTGGCGGACAAGCTGCTGGTGATCGGGGCGCTCCTGACGCTGGTCTCCCTGAACCGGCTCGCCGCCTGGGTGGCCATGGTCATCATCGCCCGCGAGTTCACGGTCACCGTGCTGCGGATCGCGGCCACCCAGCAGGGCCTGGTCATCTCCGCCGGGACGTTCGGCAAGGCCAAGACGATCCTGCAGGTGGCGATGGTGTTCGCCCTCATCCTCGCCGGCCGCGGGCCGGTCTGGGTCGACGTCCTGGTCTACGCGACGGTGGCGGTCACCGTCCTATCGGGCGCGGATTACTTCTTCGGGCTGCGGCGGCGGCTGGCGGCCGTGCGCGGCGAGGCTTAGGCCCGGGCGTCGAGGAACTCGCGCAGCGTGGTGTGGTGGGGCGCGACCTCGCCCGTGTCCAGCTCGCGCCGCACCTCGCCCAGCAGCCCGAACCGCTCGGCCACGACGTCGTGCGTGTGGATCGTCTCCAGGTTCTCCTGGCGGGCGTACACGAAGGCGGCGTCGTTGAGCTCGGGGAAGCGCTCCACCACGCCGCCGATCATCTCGCGCACGCAGTCCTCGACGAAGCGGGGCCGGCGGTGGGCCTTCTCGACCACCTCGCGCTCGTCGCTGCGCTTCATCAGCTCGTAGATCTCCGACGACATCGACTCCTCAACGATCGCCAGCAGCTCCAGCGCGTCGATCTCGTCCTCGCAGGCCTCGGTGCAGCCGATCTTCAGGGTCCCCAGGCCGCGCTGGTTGTGGGTGGCCACCGGCACGGCGTCGAAGATGCGCTCGACCTGGTCGTCGTCGAAGCCGTCGTCGAGCAGGCGCTCGCGGGCGCGGTCGGCCACCAGGCCCTGGGCGCAGGGGCAGGCGGTGATGCCCTGGGCCTGCACGCCGATCACCCGGCGCGTGCCGCGGGCGGAGGCCACCGCCGAGCCCAGCAGCGTGTACATCTCCTGCGTCTCGATGCCCGAGACCGGCGCCGGCTTGTGCTCGGGATAGCGGGCGGCGATCGTGACCTCGGCGCGGCGCGCGCCCTGGCGGTCGCGGACCAGCTCGGCGATGTGCTGGGCCAGGGTCTCGGCCTTGAACGTGGCCTCGCCCAGGACCACCGAGCCGATGGCCTCGTTGACCACCTCCTCGAAGCGCGACATGTGCGCGCCCTTCTGCCCGGGGCCGAGGTCGACGAAGCACTCCAGGCCGGCGTGAAAGAGCCGCTCCTGGCCGTCCTGGACGATGCGGATGACCTTCTCCACGCCGGTCACGCCCACGCTCGACAGCGACACGTGGACGGCCGGGCGCTGGGACTGGACGTCGGGAGCGGAGATCGAGACGGCGCGCGAGGACATGCGGGAAAACCTAGGGTAGCGACCCGTGCTTCCGCCCTTGTCGTGTCGATTTATTGTGCTATGACTGTCCGAGTGCTGAACGCCACCCGCCGGTTGCGGGTCCCAGTTTTTGCGGCAGGCGCCGCGGCGTAGCAGTCGGACAGGTGGAGGAGAGGGGCGCCGGGTCTGACCGGCTCGGGGCCTCCTGAACAGGATCGAGGCTGCACGTGACCACGAAGCCCGACGGACTGCTCGCTGACGAAGCGCCGCTCGCCGAGACCGACGAGTTCCAGGCGCTCCTCACGCAGGGCCAGGAGCGCGGCTTCCTCACCTTCGAGGAGATCGCCGCCACGCTCGAGGAGGTCGAGGTCACCAAGGAGCAGCTGGCCGAGCTCCACGGCCACCTCGTCGAGCAGGGCATCGACGTCGTCTCCGCCGACGGCAAGCCGCTGCCCGCGCCGAGCGAGTCGAGCAAGGACTCGGAGCGGGCGACCGCGGCCGAGCGCCGCTCGGACGGCGCCAAGAAACCGGAGATCGACCTCACCGTCGAGCCCAGCCTGGACTCGCTGCGCCTCTACCTGCGCTCGATCGGACGGGTGGAGCTGCTCACCGCCGAGCAGGAGGTCGGGTTCGCCAAGCGGATCGAGCGCGGCGACATGCAGGCCAAGCAGTCGATGATCGAGGCCAACCTGCGCCTGGTGGTGTCGATCGCCAAGTCCTATCTGGGTCGCGGGCTCACGTTCCTCGACCTCATCCAGGAGGGCTCGCTGGGGCTGATCCGGGCGGTGGAGAAGTTCGACTACCGCCGGGGCTACAAGTTCTCGACCTACGCCACGTGGTGGATCCGCCAGGCGGTGACGCGGGCGATCGCCGACAAGGGCCGGACGATCCGCATCCCCGTCCACATGGTGGAGAAGCTCAACAAGGTCGTCCACGTGGAGCGCCAGCTGGTGCAGGCGCTGGGCCGCGAGCCCACGCCCGAGGAGATCTCCGGGGAGCTGGAGTGCACGCCCCGCGAGGTGCGCGACATCCTGCGGATCGCCCAGCAGCCGGTGTCGCTGGAGAAGCCGATCGGCGAGGAGGAGGAGTCCGAGCTGGGCGACTTCGTCGAGGACCAGACGGCCGAGTCGCCCTTCGAGCAGGCCTCGGAGAACCTGCGCCGGGAGAACGTGCGCCGCGCGCTGTCGGCGTTGCCCGCCCGCGAGCGCGAGGTGATCGAGCTGCGCTTCGGGCTCACGGGCGAACGCCCGCGCACGCTGGAGGAGGTCGGCCGGGCGTTCAACGTCACGCGCGAGCGGATTCGCCAGATCGAGAACCACACGCTGAAGAAGCTCGAGGCGCTGCCCGAGGCGCAGCGTCTCCGCGACGCCTCCTGACGTGCCCGGCTGGTCGGTCGTCCACGCGTCGGAGGCGCCGGACGTCATGGGCGACTACCCGGGCGAGATGCGCTTCCTGACCCAGTCGCTGGGCAACGAGCAGGTGGCGTTCACCTACCGCCGCATGCCGCCCGAGACGGGCGGGAAGGGCAGCTACGGGCACCGCCACCGCACCCAGGAGGAGACCTACTTCGTGCTCTCGGGGACCCTCGAGTTCAAGCTCGACGACGACTTCGTCGAGATCGGCCCGCTGACCGCGATCCGGGTGGCGCCGGAGGTGGCCCGCTCGATCTGGAACGACGGCCCCGACGACGCCGAGCTCGTGATCTGCTCGGTGAAGTCCGCGGGCCCCGCGGCGGAGACCGAGTTGGTCGACGACTTCTGGCTAACCGGCTGACGTCGGACCGGCCTGCGAACATCCGTTCGCATGCTCAGACACACCCACCCTCGGCGCCAGGGAGACCTAGGCGAGGCCGCGGCGATCGACTGGCTCATCCGCACGGGAGCCAACGTCCTGGTCCCGCTGTTCCACAGCCCCGACTACGACCTGGTCGCCGATTACGGGGATGAGCTCGTGCGAGTGCAGGTCAAGACTTCGACCTTCGTTCGCAACGGGCGCTTCGAGGTCTGTCTCTGCACCGCGGGGGGCAACCGGAGCTGGAGCGGCCTCGTGAAGCGCTTCGATCCGTCGCGTTACGACCTGCTCTTCGTCCTGGTGGAGGGCGGCAGGCGGTGGTGCATCCCGTCGGAGGCGATCGGCGGGTCGACGTCCATCCTGGTCGGCGGGCCGAAGTACGCCTCCTACGAGCTCGGCTCCGAG
>VAXS01000047.1 GCA_005883255.1 Actinomycetota bacterium
GGTGGCCGGTAGCCGCTCGTCCTGGTCGCCCAGCGCGTCGGCGGCCTGGCTCACCAGCACGTTGGCCACCACGTGCGGCAGGTGCGAGACGCTGGCCATCAGGCGGTCGTGGACGGCGGGGTCGATCGCGGTGGGCTGGGCGCCCAGCCCCGCGACGAAGCGGTGCAGCCGCTCGTACAGGATCCCCGACGTCCGCTCGGTCGGGGTCAGGTACCAGGTGGCGCCGGCGAACAGGTCCGCGCGGGCGTGGTCCACGCCGGACGTCTCGGCGCCCGCCAGGGGATGGCCGCCCACGAAGCGGGGGTCGTCGCGGCCGGCGACGATCTCCCGCTTGGTCGAGCCCACGTCCGAGACCACGCACTCCGGCCCGGCCACCGCCAGGGCGGCGTCCACGGTCTCCGGCAGCGCGCCCACCGGCGCGGCCACGAACACCAGGTCCGCGTCGTGCACGGCGCCGGCCAGGGACTTCGCCGGCACCTCGATCGCGCCCCGCTCGCGGGCCGCGTCCAGGACGCCCGGCGCCGGATCCCAGCCCGTCACCCCGGCGCCGGCCCGCTCGCGGGCCGCCAGCCCGATGGAGCCCCCGATCAGCCCGACGCCGAGGACGGCGACAACCACTCAGGTCGCCGCGCGCCGCGCCCGTACCGCCGCCGCGAGCTCGTCGAGGACGCCCACGGTGGTGTCCCACGACATGCAGGCGTCGGTGATCGACTGGCCGTAGGTGAGCGCAGCCGCCGGGACCAGCTCCTGGCTTCCCTCCACCAGGAACGACTCCAGCATCACGCCCACGATCGCCCCGTTCCCGGCGGCCACCTGGTCCGCGATCTCGGCGCCCACGCCCGGCTGGCGCGCGTGGTCCTTGCCGCTGTTGTCGTGCGAGGCGTCGATCACCAACCGCTCCGGCAGGCCGGCCGCCCGCAGCTTGCCCAGCGCCTTCTCCACCTGCGGCGCGCCGTGGTTGGGCGCGCCCTGGCCGCCGCGCAGGATCAGGTGGCAGTCGGGGTTGCCGCGGGTGTGGAGGATGGCCGGCGTCCCGTGGAGGTCCACGCCCGAGAACACGTGCTGGACGGCCGCGGCCCGCACGGCGTCCACGGCCACGTCGATGTTCCCGTCGGTGCGGTTCTTGAAGCCCACCGGCATCGACAGGCCCGAGGCCAGCTGACGGTGGATCTGGCTCTCGGTGGTCCGGGCGCCGATGGCGCCCCACGACACCGCGTCCGAGATGTACTGCGGCATGATCGGGTCCAGGAACTCGCAGCCCACCGGCAGTCCCAGCGACAGCACGTCGAGCAGCAGCCCGCGCGCCCGGCGCAGGCCGGTGTTGACGTCGCCGGACTCGTCCAGGTGGGGATCGTTGATCATCCCCTTCCAGCCGATGGTGGTCCGGGGCTTCTCGAAGTACACCCGCATGGCCACGCACAGGTCGTCCCCCAGCTCGCCGGCCTTGGCGGCCAGCCGGCGGGCGTAGTCCAGGGCGGCGTCGCGGTCGTGCACGCTGCAGGGCCCGACGACGGCCAGCAGCCGATCGTCGTCGCGGTTGAGGATGGCCGCGATCTCGTCGCGGCCTCGCAGCACGACCTCGGCCTGCTCGGGTCCGAGGGGAAGGTGGTCGAGGATCAGGTCGGGCGGGAGCAGGGGGACGACCTGCTCGATGCGCTGGTCGCGCACCTGCTCGCCGATTCTGGGAAGGCTGGTTCTCACTGTGGCGTCTCGCTCTTGGTTGGGATCTACGTTCCGGCGGTGCATGGGCGATCGGGGCCCGGGGGGACGGCGCTCGGTCGGTCGAGACCGGTGGTGCGGACGGCCTTCTCGAAGCCGGCCGAGCGCCTAGCTAAATCGCCAGGCGTAGGCGTAGGTGAACCAGCGGTAATCGCCGTCGACGATCGCGGCGGGCGCGGAGGTGATGTCGGGGCGGCGGTGTGACATCGCTGGTCGTTCCTTTGTAGCAAACCGTCCGCGCGTCTTACAACAGGTCCCGGAGCCCCGCAAGGAAGCGTTCGTTCTGCTCCGGCGTCCCCACCGTCACCCGCAGGAAGCCCTCGCGCCCCAGCGCCGTCCCCGCCCGCACCAGCACCCGGCGCTCGGCCAGCCCGCGCACCACGTCCGCCTCGTCGCGGTCCTCGCCGAGGCCGACCCAGACGAAGTTGGCCTGCGAGTCGGCCGGCGCGAGGCCCAGCTCGCGCAGCCCGTCCTCCAGGCCGAGCCGGGCGGCGATCGTGTGCTCCACGCGCCGGGCGACCTCGTCCTGGTGGCGCAGCGCCTCGGTGGCGGCGGCCTGGGCGGCGGCGTTGGCGAAGAACGGCTGGCGCACCTGGTCGACCGCCGTGCGGAACTCCTGGGAGCCGCACAGGGCGAAGCCCACCCGCAGCCCGCACAGGCCGTAGACCTTGGAGAACGTGCGCAGGAGGACGAGGTTCGGGTGGTCGCCCAGGAGGTCGACGGTGGCGTCGGGGTCGTCCAGCGTGGAGAACTCGCGGTAGGCCTCGTCCACGATCACGCACACGTAGGGCGGGACGCGCTCCACCAGTTCCGCCAGCGCGGCCGCCGGCACGGCGGTGCTGGTCGGGTTGTTGGGGTTGCAGACGACCAGCAGGCGGGTGGCCACCGTCACCGCCTGGGCCAGCGCGTCGAGGTCGTGGCGGTCGTCGGCGTCGAGGTCGACGGTGAGGGCGGTGGCGCCGGTGGCCGCCGCCAGGTGGGGGTACATCGAGAACGACGGCCAGGCGTAGACCAGCTCGGCGCCGGGCTCGAGCAGCGCCTCCCCGGCCGCCAGCAGCACGTCGCAGGAGCCGTTGCCGACCGCGATCCGGTTCGGCGGCACGCCGTAGCGGGCGGACAGGGCGGCCCGCAGCGTGGACGATTCGGGGTCGGGATAGCGGTTCACCCCCTCGATCGCGCGCTGGGCGGCGGCCACCACCTCGGGGAGCGGGCGGAACGGCGACTCGTTGGAGGCCAGCAGCGCGACGTCGTCGTCCAGGGCGTAGCCGTCGGCCGCCGGGTAGACCGGGATGCGGCGGATGCGCTTGGCGAACTCCAGGGCCATGCGGCCCTATTGTGCCGCGTCGAGGTCGGCGCGCAGCGCGCGCGCTTCGCCGAGGTAGACGTGCTGGGGGGTGTGGTCGTCGGCCGCGTGGTAGTGGACGAGCACCCGGATGACGCGCGGGAGGCCGCCGGACACGGCGATCTCCTGGGCGCAGAGCAGCGGGACGCGGTCCAGCCCCAGCCGGCGCGCGGCCACGGCCGGGAACTCGGCGTCGAGGTCCTGCGTGGCGGTGAACAGGCAGCTCACCAACGCCTCGGGCGCCAGCCCGTTGCGCGCCATGACCTCGCGCATCAGCTCCTCGGTGCGCGCCAGGACGTCGTCCCGCTCGTTGCGTTCCACCGACACGGCGCCTCGGAGCGCGAACAGCCGCATGCGCGGCGTGAGCCTAACGGCCGAGTGCGGCCCGGCGCAGGCGCTCGACCTCGGCGGCGCTCAGCCGCCGGTGCTCGCCCGGGGCCAGATCGCCGAGCCGCAGCGGTCCGAAGCGCACGCGCTGGAGCGCCCGGACCGGGTGGCCCACCGCCGCGCACATCCGCTTGACCTGGCGGTTGCGACCCTCGTGGAGCTCCAGCTCGATCACGCCGCCGGCCACGCGCCGGGCCCGCGCCGGGGCGGTCGGACCGTCCTCGAGCTCGATCCCCTCGCGCAGCCGCCGCAGCGCCGCCGCGCTCACGGGGCCGCCCGCCACGGTGGCCCGGTAGGTGCGCGGGACCTCGTGGCGGGGATGGGTCAGCAGCTGGGCCAGCTCCCCGTCGTTGGTGACCAGGATCAGGCCGGTGGCGTCGGCGTCCAGCCGACCCACCGGATACAGCCGCCCGCCGGCCGGGACCAGGTCCACGACGGTGGGGCGTCCCTGCGGGTCACGCGCCGTCGACACCACGCCCGCCGGCTTGTGCAGGAGGTGGACCACGCGCCCCTCCGGGCCACCCACGGGCGCTCCGTCGACCGCCACCCCGCTTGAGGCGTCGACGTCTCGCGCGGGGTCTCGCACCACCTCGCCGCCCACCGTCACCCGCCCGGCGCGCACCACCTCCTCGGCGGCGCGGCGCGAGGCTACGCCGGCGTGGGCGAGGAACTTGGCCAGTCGCACCGCGGGGAGCTTGCCACCATGTCCCGCGTGGACCTCGACCTGCTCCGCGACACGCTGGCCGAGCTGGGCGAGCCGGCCTTCCGGGCCCGGCAGGTCTGGGGCTGGGCGGCGCGCGGCGCGGGCGGCTACCGGGAGATGACCGACCTGCCCCGCGGCCTGCGGACCGAGCTGGCCGCCCGCGTCCCCTTCTCCACGCTGGAGCTCGAGCGCGAGGCCCGCGCCTCGGACGGCACGGTCAAGGCCCTGCTGCGCACGCACGAAGGGCGACCGGTGGAGGCCGTCCTCATGCGCTACCGCGACGGCCGGCGCTCGTTGTGCGTCTCCTCCCAGTCCGGCTGCCCTCTGACCTGCACCTTCTGCGCCACGGGGACGATGCGCTTCGGCCGCAACCTGACCGCCTGGGAGATCCTCGACCAGGCGCTGCACTTCCGCCGCTCCGAGCCGGTGAACCACTGCGTGTTCATGGGCATGGGCGAGCCGCTGCTCAACGTCGAGGCCGTGCTGGCCGCCTGCGAGCGGCTGCCCGACGCGGGCATCGGCCACCGGCGGACGGGCGTCTCCACCGTGGGCTGGATCCCCGGGATCCACCGCCTGACCGAGGCCGGGCTGCCGATCCGGCTGGCCCTCTCGCTCCACGCGCCCGACGACGCGCTGCGCTCCGAGCTCATGCCGGTCAACGACCGCTATCCCCTGGCCGACGTGCTCGCCGCCTGCCGCGGCCACTACGAGCGCCGGCGCCGGAAGGTGTTCGTCGAGTACGTGATGCTGGGCGGCGTCAACGACCGCTACGAGCAGGCGCTCGCCCTGGCCGAGCTGCTCGATGCCCGCGTATACAAGGTCAACCTGATCCCCTACAACCCGACCGACGCGCCGTACGCGGGCTCGACGCGCGAGGCGATCGCCGCCTTCCGCACGGTGCTGCGCGAGCGCGGCCTGGAGGCGACGGTGCGCCTCACGCGGGGCCGCGACATCGACGCCGCCTGCGGACAGCTGGCGGCCCGGTCGGCGGCCTAGACATGTCTCGCGAGAACGTCGAGGTCGTCCGCCGCCTCTACGCCGAGCTCGGGCAGGCGACGCGCGACGGGGAGCTGCCGGATCTGGCCACCCGGCCGGCGCTCGCCGCCCTGCTGCATCCCGACGTCGAGCTGCACGGGACGATCGGCGGTCTCTCGGAGGGCTCCGTGGCGCGCGGGCCGGAGGGCGTGGCGAAGTTCATGGCCGACGACGGCCAGGAGTGGGACGAGGTGGTCTTCGAGCCCCAGGAGTTCGTCGACGTCGAGGACCGGGTGGTGGTGCTCCAGCGCGAACGTCGCCGCGGGCGGCACAGCGGCCTGGAGCTGGCGGCGGACACCGCCGCCGTGCTGTGGCTCCGCGACGGCCTGGTCCGCCGGGCCGTGGGCTACATGGACCAGGCCGAGGCCCTGGCCGCCGCCGGCCTGCCGCCGCGCGCCTCCCGCGGCTAGGCCGCGGGCGGCTCGGCGATCCCCGCGCGGGCCTCGCCCGCACGCAGGAGGCGGTCGCGCAGCTCGCCTTCCTCCTCGGGGCTGGGGTCCCACCGGCCCGGGTCGGGCAGGTCGTCCAGCGAGCGCAGCCCGAACAGCTTGAGGAAGAGCTCGCTGGTGCGGTACAGGATCGCTCCGAACTCCGACCGGCCCGCCTCCTCGATGATCCCCCGCTCGTGCAGCGTGGCCGTGGCCGACTCGGAGGCCACGCCCCGGATCCGCGCGATCTGGGGCCGCGACACCGGCTGCAGGTA
>VAXS01000264.1 GCA_005883255.1 Actinomycetota bacterium
CCTCGGACCATTCTTTACACCGGTAAGGGCGGCGTAGGCAAGACCTCGGTCGCCGCCGCAACGGCGAGGCGCTGCGCGCGCGACGGCATGCGCACGCTCGTGCTCTCCACGGACCCCGCCCACTCGCTCTCGGAGGCGCTCGAGTCCGAGCTGGGCGCCGAGCCCACCGCGGTCGCCGACCGGCTGTGGGGCCAGGAGGTGCAGGCCCAGGAGCAGATGGAGCGCAACTGGTCGGCCATGCAGGGGTGGCTGGGCGAGCTGCTGGTCGACCAGGGCGTGGACCGGATCAGCGCGGAGGAGCTCACCGTTCCGCCGGGGGCGGACGAGCTCTTCTCCCTGCTCGTGCTCAAGCGCCACCACGAGGCCGGCGAGTTCGACGTGCTGATCGTGGACTGCGCCCCCACCGGGGAGACGCTGCGGCTGCTGTCCTTCCCCGACGTCGCCCGCTGGTGGCTGGACAAGGTCTTTCCCTTCGAGCGCCAGATCATGGCGGCCGCGCGGCCGATCGTGCGCAGCGTGCTCGACATGCCGATGCCCGGCTCGGCGGTGATCGCCGACGTCCGGGCCCTCGTCGGCAACCTGATCGCGATGAACGAGATCCTTCGCGATCGCGAGCGCGCGACCATCCGGCTGGTGATGAACCCGGACAAGATGGTCATCGGCGAGGCGATGCGGACCTTCACCTACCTCAACCTCTACGGCTATCTCACCGACGCGGTCGTGGTCAACCGGGTGTTCCCCGACGAGGTCGCGGGCACCTATTTCGGGGCCTGGCGCGAGCGCCAGGGCGAGCACCTCGAGCTCGTGGAATCCGCGTTCGCCCCCGTCCCGGTGCTGCGGGCGCCGTACTTCGAGGCCGAGGTCACCGGCCCGGCGATGCTGGATCGCCTGGCCGACGCGCTGTACGCGGACGCCCCGGCGCCCGCCGACGTGCTGCACGACTCCCTGGTGACCGAGCTGACGGTCGACGAGCGCCGCGCGCAGGTCCGCCTGCAGATGCCGTTTGCCGACCGAGGCGACGTCTCGCTGAAGAAGATCGGCCCCGAGCTCGTCGTGCGGGTCGACGGCCAGAAGCGGACTATCATGCTGCCGCCCGCGCTGGCGGCGTGGCGGCCGACCGAGGCGCGTCTCGCCGACGGCGCCCTCGTGGTGACCCTCGATGAAGCCGAACGACCCTCCACCGCAGACATCGGGTGATCCCTCCGGTCCACAGTCCGGAGAGCCCGGTGAGGCCGGGGATCCGCACGGCCAGTCGCCGGCCGGCGACCCGCTGGACGCCCTGCGCAGCCGCATCCGCTCGACGCAGGATGCGGTCGAGCGCCTTGCCGACGAGGCCGCCCAGGCGGCGCGCGAGGCGGCGATGACCGCCGGACCCCCCACGCCCGGCGAGGGCGAGGGCGACTCCGAGCAGGCTCGTCGCCCACCGCGAAACGGCTACGCCGTCCCTGCTGGTGCGTGCGCTGATCGACTGGTATCTGGAGCGACTCGAGCTGCGCCGGCGGGCTCCGGTCGAGGTCGAGGACATCCCGATCTCCTAGGGGCCCACCTACAATGGCGCCCGTGCCCGACGCGCCCGCCCAGAACTGGGTCCTGACCGGCTCGCCCGAGAATTTCGCGGCCACCCGGGAGCACGGCTTCGAGGTCATCGGCCTCAAGGAGCGCCGGCGGGGGTTCGCCGAGCGGATCGCCCCCGGCGACCGCATCGTGCTCTACGTCACGCGCGCGATGGCCTTCGGGGCGTCGATCCGCGTGAGCGGTGAGCTGTTCGAGGATCGAACGAAGGTCTGGCCGGGCAAGCCCGGGAAGGCCGACCCCTACCCGTGGCGTTTTCCGACCGAGGCCGAGCTCGTGCTGGGGGAGGACGAGTGGGTCCCCGCCGCCGAACTGGTGGACGAGCTCGAGCACATCCGCAGGTGGCCGCGGGAGCACTGGACGCTGGCCTTCCAGGGTCAGATCCGCCCCGTGTCGGAGTCCGACGCCGCCACGCTGCTGGCGCGCATGCACGCGGCCGCCGGCGTACGGGCATGAGTCCGCCGCAGCTCGATCCCAACGCGCCGGCAGCGCCGCCGCGACCCGGGCGCGGGAAGGCGCCGCGCGATCCCAACCGGCCGGCCCTGGCGCGGCGCATCGGCCACGCCTGGACCGTCCTCCATCGCGAGCAGCGCCTGTCGGCGATCGCCGCCATCGGACTCTTCGTCGTGCTGTTCCTGCCCTGGTACAGCACGACGACCCCGGTGACCAAGGTCGTGAACGGGCACCTCCAGGCGACGACGGCGGCGGGCACGAAGAGCGGGCTCTTCACCTTCGGCTGGGTCGAGGCCGCGGTGCTGCTCGTGGCGCTCGCGGTGCTGTTCATGCTCTTCGCGCGCGCGGAGCGGCGCGCGTTTCACCTGCCGGGCGGCGACGGTGGCGTGATCGTGGCCGCCGGCGCCTGGGTGGCGTTCCTGATCGTGTGGCGCTT
>VAXS01000275.1 GCA_005883255.1 Actinomycetota bacterium
GGGGTACGGATTTCGCGTTGCAAGTAGAGGCCTACCCGCCGATCGAAGACTATGCCCTGATCGGCGACTGCCACACCGCTGCGCTGGTGTCGCGGCACGGCTCGATCGACTGGTGCTGCCTGCCGCGGTTCGACTCTGGCTCGTGCTTCGGGCGGCTGCTGGACTGGGAGCTGGGCGGACACTGCACGATCGCGCCGACGGGCGAGCCCGAGGACGTGCACCGGGCGTACGTGGACGACACGCTCGTGCTGGCCACCACCTTTCGCGTGGCCGCGGGGGAGGCCCGGGTGATCGACTGCTTCACGATGCGCCGCGGCGGGGCCCAGGACCCGCACCGGATCGCGATCGGCGGCGACGTCGACCTGGAGCCCGGCGAGCACGACCTGCGGTCCACGGTGACGGTGCGCGGGGGCGAGCGGCTTCGCCTGTCGCTGATCTACGCCCGGCCGGAGACGATCGACCCGGAGCCGCTGGAGGCCCCGTCCCCCGAGGAGCTCGATCGCCGGCTGGACACGACGCTGCGCTGGTGGCGGACGTTCGCCCGCGGCTGCCAGACCGAGGGCCCGGACGCCGCCGGCGTGCTGCGCTCGGCGCTGGTGGTCAAGGCGCTCACCCACGCGCCCACGGGCGCGCTGGTGGCCGCGCCCACCACCTCGCTGCCGGAGGTCCCCGGCGGATCGGCCAACTGGGACTACCGCTACAGCTGGATCCGCGATTCGGTGCTCAGCGTGCGCGCGCTGGCGGAGCTGGGCCGCGAGGCCGAGGCCGACGGCTTTCGCCGCTTCGTGGCCCGCAGCGCGGCGGGCCACGCCGAGGACCTGCAGATCGTCTACGGCGTGGGCGGCGAGCGCCGGCTGGTCGAGCTCGAGCTGGAGGAGCTCGAGGGCTGGCGCGGAGCCCGGCCGGTGCGGGTGGGCAACGCGGCGGCGCGCCAGCTCCAGCTCGACGCGCCCGGCGAGATCCTCAACCAGACCTGGCGCTGGTGCGAGCGGGGACATACGCCCGACGACGACCACTGGCTCTTCCTGGCCGACCTGGTGGAGCTGGCGATCGCCCGCTGGCGGGAGCCCGACCGGGGCCTGTGGGAGTCACGCGGCAGGCCCCGGCACTTCGTCCACTCCAAGGCGATGTGCTGGTCGGCCGTGGACCGGGGGCTGCGGGTGGCCGAGGCGGGCATGCGCCGGGTGCCCGTGCGGCGCTGGCGGCGGGCGCGCCGGGAGATCGCCCGGGCGATCGAGGAGCGGGGCTTCGACCGGCGTCGCGGGGTGTTCGTCCAGGCCTTCGGCTCGCGCCGGCTGGATGCGGCCCTGCTGATGCTCCCGGTGACCGGCCTCGTGGAGTGGGACGACCCGCGGATGGTCGCCACCACCGACGCCGTGCGCGAGGAGCTGGAAGAGGACGGCCTGCTGATGCGCTACCGGCAGGACGGGCGGCGCAAGGACGGCCACGAGGGCGCGTTCCTGGCCTGCTCGTTCTGGCTGGCGGAGTGCCTGGCGCGGCAGGGACGCCGGGAGGAGGCCCGCGAGGTCTACGACCGCGCCTACGCCACCGCCAACGACGTGGGGTTGTTCTCGGAGGAACGCGATGTGAATACGGGCGCGATGTTGGGGAATTTCCCTCAAGGGCTCACGCACCTCTCGCACATCGCGGCGGCGGTCGCCCTCCAGCACACGCCCACCGAGGAGAAGTGAAGATGCCAAAGGGACAGTCCGGAACCGTCGCGCACTTCGCGCTTCAGCGGCTGCGCGAGCACGGCGTCAGACAGATCTACGGCTACCCGGGCGACGGCATCAACGGCTTCCTGGGCGCGCTGCACGAGTCCGACGTCGAGTTCGTCCAGACCCGCCACGAGGAGATCGCGGCCTTCGCGGCCACCGCCCACGCCAAGTTCACCGACGAGGTGGGGGTGTGCATGGCCACCTCGGGCCCGGGCGCGATCCACCTGCTGAACGGCCTCTACGACGCGAAGCTCGACCACCAGCCCGTTGTCGCGCTGATCGGTCAGCAGAAGCGGATGTCGCTCGGCGTGAGCTACCAGCAGGAGGTCGACCTGCAGGTGCTCTTCAAGGACGTGTCCGCATACGTCCAGTACTGCATGGAGCCCGCGCAGGCACGACAGCTGATCGACCGCGCGATGCGGATTGCGCTCGACCAGAAGGCCGTAGATCCAGCGGGCGGCGGAGATCCTCAACTCCGCGGAGAAGGTGGCGATCCTGATCGGCCAGGGGGCGGCGCACGCCGCCGCCGAGGTGGAAGAGGCGGCCGACCTGCTGGGCTGCGGGGTGGCCAAGGCGCTCAACGGCCGTGCCGCGCTGCCCGACGACCTCCCGTTCGTCACCGGCCCGATCGGGCTGCTGGGCTCCAAGCCCAGCTACGAGATGGTCTCGGGCTGCGACTGCCTGTTCATGATCGGGACCAGCTTCCCCTATGCGGAGTGGCTGCCCGAGCCGGGCTCGGCGCGCTGCGTGGAGATCGACATCGACGCCCGCCTGATCGGCATCCGCTATCCCACCGACGTCAGCCTGGTGGGCGACGCGCGCGACACCCTGCGCGAGCTGATCCCGCACCTGCGGCGCAAGGAGGAGCGCGCCTGGCGCCAGCAGATCGAGGAGGGCGTCGAGCGCTGGTGGCGGATCCTGGGCGAGCAGGCCATGGTGGACGCCGACCCGATCAACCCGCAGCGGGTGTTCCACGAGCTCTCGCCCAAGCTCCCCGACGACTGCATCCTCACCGCCGACTCGGGCTCGGCCACCAACTGGTGGGCCCGGCACCTGCGCCTGCGCCGGGGGATGAAGGCCGCGCTCTCCGGCACGCTGGCCACGATGTGCCCGGGCGTGCCCTATGCCCTGGCCGCCAAGTTCGCCTATCCCGACCGCCCGGTGATCGCCTGCCTGGGCGACGGAGCGATGCAGATGCTGGGCATCAACGCGCTGATCGACGTCGCCCGCTACCACGAGCGCTGGAGCAACCGGCAGCTGGTGGTGCTGGTCCTCAACAACCACGACCTCAACCAGGTCACCTGGGAGCAGCGCGTGCTGGCGGGCGACCCGAAGCTGGACGCCTCGCAGGTGCTGCCCGACTTCCCGTTCGCCCGCTATGCCGAGCTGCTGGGCCTGAAGGGGATCCGGGTGGAGACGCCCGACCGGGTGGCCGACGCCTGGGACGAGGCGCTGGCGGCCGACCGTCCGGTGGTCTACGAGGCGATCACCGACCCGGAGGTCCCGCCGCTGCCGCCGCACATCCGGATCGACCAGGCCAAGCACATGGCGGAGGCGCTGGTGAAGGGCGACCCGGCCGCGCCGGACATCGCGAAGCAGTCCTTCATGGGCAAGGTGAAGGAGTTCGTGAACCGCTGATGGCGGTGGCGGCGGGCCGGGCGGGGAAGGTCGAAGTGGCCGGCCTGCAGGTCGCCGCCTACACGGTGCCCACGGACGGGCCCGAGTCCGACGCCACACTGCAGTGGGACTCCACCACGGCCGTGATCGTGCGGGCCCACGGCGGGGGCGAGGCCGGGCTCGGGTACACGTACGGGCCCGAGGCGGTGGCGAGGGTGGCGGAGTCGCAGCTGGCGGACGTCGTCGCCGGCGCGGACGCCTGGAGCCCCCAGGCCGGCTGGGCGGCCATGCAGCGGGCGCTGCGCA
>VAXS01000276.1 GCA_005883255.1 Actinomycetota bacterium
CAGGAAGGCGCCCAGGTCGTTGAGCGCCCGGGCGTAGAGCGCCATCAGCTCGTGGTCGGGGTCCTGCCCCAGGACGGCGGCGACGGCGGCGGGATCGAGCTCCCGCAGCTCGGCCGGCGACCACGGCCCGGCGGCGCGGAACCGCTCCGCCAGCCCCGCGGCGATCGTGAAGTAGCCCGAGCGGCCGGGCGCCCTGCGCAGCGTGGGGAACCAGCCGGACCCGAAGTTGATCGCGTCCAGCGTGAGCAGATAGGCGGCGACGTCGCCGGGCTCGCCCTCCAGATAGTGCGCGCGCGGGTCCAGCGCCGGCGGCGGCCCGGGCTCCACGCGCCCGATCGCCTCCGGATCGATCGCCACGAACCGAGCCTCGGCCGCCACCGCGCCGCAGTGCCGCCGCACGTCGTCGCACAGTCCCACGGAGGCCAAGACTAGGCCCGGGGCCGGCTTGGCCGCGGTGGTCGCTAGCGTTGGGGGCCATGGCCGACACCGCCGCCGCTCGCGATCTCGAGACGCTGCTCGCGGGGCTCAACGAGCCCCAGCGCGAGGCGGTCACGCATGGCGAGGGACCGCTGCTGGTCCTCGCCGGCGCCGGGAGCGGGAAGACCCGGGTCCTGACCCACCGGGTGGCCTGGCTGATGCGGACGGACCGCGCCAAGGCCAGCGAGATCCTGGCCATCACCTTCACGAACAAGGCCGCCCAGGAGATGCGCGAGCGGGTCGAGCTCCTGGTGGGCGCCCGCGTGCGCGCCATGTGGGTGATGACGTTCCACTCCGCCTGTGCGCGGATGCTGCGCGCCGACGCCCACCGCCTGGGGTACACGCGCAGCTTCACGATCTACGACCAGGCCGATGCCCGTCGCCTGGTGCGGCAGTGCCTGGGCGAGCTCGACATCGATCCCAAGCGCTTCCCGCCGGCCGCCGTCCACAACCAGATCTCCGACGCCAAGAACCGGCTGCGCTCGGCCGAGGACTACCGCCAGCTGGTGGGCTCCTACTTCGAGCAGACGGTGGCCGACGCCTACGAGCTCTACGAGCGGGAGATCCTGCGCGCCAACGCGATGGACTTCGACGACCTGCTGGTCCGCACCGTCAACGTCCTCGAGCTGTTCCCCGAGGTCCGCGAGCGTTACCAGCGCGCCTTCCGCCACGTCCTGGTCGACGAGTACCAGGACACCAACCACGCCCAGTACCAGCTGCTGAAGCTCCTCACCGGCGAGGGGACCGGCGACGACGCCGACCAGGGCCACCGCAACCTCGTGGTCGTGGGCGATGACGATCAGTCGATCTATGGCTTCAGGGGCGCCGACATCAGCAACATCCTCGACTTCGAGGACGACTACCCCGACGCCACCGTCGTCCGGCTGGAGCAGAACTACCGCTCCACCCAGACCATCCTCGACGCGGCGAACGCCATCATCGCCAACAACCGCGGGCGCAAGGGCAAGACGCTGTTCACCGAGCTGGGCCAGGGCGATCCGGTCAAGGTGCGCGAGCTGGACGACGAGCACGCCGAGGCGCGCTTCGTCTCCGGCGAGGTGCAGCGGCTGGTGGACGAGGGCGTCTCGCGCGAGGAGATCGCCGTCTTCTATCGGACCAACGCCCAGTCGCGGGTGCTGGAGGACCGGCTGATCCGGGACGAGATCGCCTACCAGGTGATCGGCGGCACGAAGTTCTACGAGCGGGCGGAGATCAAGGACGCGATGGCCTACCTCACCGTGCTGGTGAACCCAGCCGACCAGGTGGCGTTCACGCGCGTGGTCAACGATGCTGGCCCTGCGCGACCGCCACCAGGCCGGCGCCGGCGTGGCCGAGCTGCTGGAGGAGACCCTGGCCCGCAGCGGCTACCTCGACGCGCTGGAGGCCGAGCGCACGATCGAGGCCCAGGGCCGCCTCGAGAACCTGGAGGAGCTGGTGAACGTGGCCCGCGAGTACGAGGCCACGGCGGCCGAGGGCCAGGAGCCCTCGCTGGACGGCTTCCTCCAGCAGATCGCCCTGCTCTCCGACGCCGACTCGCTGCGCGACGAGGAGGGCCTGGTGACGCTCATGACCCTCCACAACGCCAAGGGCCTGGAGTTCCCCATCGTCTTCATCATCGGCTGCGAGGAGGGCGTGTTCCCCCACTCGCGGGCGCTGGACGAGGGCGGCCTGGAGGAGGAGCGCCGCCTGTGCTACGTGGGCATCACCCGCGCCCAGCGCGACCTGTACCTCTGCTACGCCCGCACCCGCACCGTGTTCGGCGCCCGCGCCTACGGACTGCGCTCGCGCTTCCTGGACGAGCTGCCCGCGGAGCTGACCGACGAGGAGGCCGAGGTGCGCATCCGTCCCCGCGACGGCAGTGCCATTACCGCGCGTACCACCTGGGCGGGCGCTCGCCAGGAGGCGCCGACGGCGGCGGAGTTCCGGCTGGGCGACGACGTCACGCACGCCGCCTTCGGCGAGGGCGTGGTCACCGGCGTGGAGCCCGGCGGGATCGTGGTGGTGCGCTTCGCCTCCGACGGCACCGA
>VAXS01000277.1 GCA_005883255.1 Actinomycetota bacterium
ACCACCGCCTCCCCGCCGACTCTTCGCAGGAAGAGGTGGCCGACCTCCTGCGCCGCCTGGGCGACGACACCCGGGTCAACGGCATCCTCCTTCAGCTTCCGGTGCCCGACCACCTGGACGCCGCCGCGCTCACGGCCCTCATCGGCCCGGGCAAGGACGTGGACGGGCTTACGCCGGTCAGTGCGGGCCTGCTCGCCCAGGGCCGGCCGGGCCTGCGGCCCGCCACCCCCTCGGGCGTGATCGAGCTGCTCGACCGCCACGGCGTGGGTCTGGAGGGCGCCGAGGCGGTGGTGCTGGGCCGCTCGCTGCTGGTCGGGCGCCCGCTGGCGTTC
>VAXS01000048.1 GCA_005883255.1 Actinomycetota bacterium
TCGCCCATCCGCAGCTTGCCCGCCTTCTCCTCGACCTTCGAAACGAACTGGTCGTAGACCGGCTCTTCGACGTACACGCGCTCCACCGAGATGCACGTCTGGCCCGCGTTCTGCATCGAGTAGAACACCGCGGCGTTCGCCGCCCGCTCGAGGTCGGCGTCGGCCAGCACGATCATCGGGTCCTTGCCGCCGAGCTCCAGCCCCACCGGCGTGAGCGTCCGCGAGGCGCGCTCCATGACCTTCTTCCCGGTCTCGGTGGAGCCGGTGAACATCACGAAGTCGACCGCGTCGATCAGCGGGTTCCCCACCACCGAGCCCTGCCCGGTGGCCACCTGGAAGACGTTCTCGGGCATCCCGCACTCGCGCAGGCACTCGGCCATGAGCAGCGAGGTGAGCGGGGTCTTCTCGGCGGGCTTGAGGATCGCGGCGTTGCCGGCCGCCAGCGCCGGGATGCAGTCGCCGAACGAGTTCGTGAGCGGGTAGTTCCAGGGCCCGATCACGCCGACCACGCCCAGCGGCTGGTAGCGCACGACCAGCCGCGCGCCCTTGACGAACAGGTTGGACGACTTGACCTTCTCGTCGGCCAGGTACTCGGGCGCCATCTTGGCCCAGAAGCCGAACGCGTTGGCCGCGTAGGTGGTCTCGGCCAGCTGCGCGTCCTCGTAGGTCTTGCCCGTCTCGGACACGATCACGTCGATGATGCGGTCGGCGTTGTCGGTCACCCACTTCTGGGCGCGCCGCAGGATCCGGCCGCGGCCCTCGAAGCCCATCGCCGCCCACTCCGGCTGCGCCTCGCGGGCGCGCGCGGCCATCGCCTTCACCTCGCTGGGCGACATCCGCGGGACGGTGGTGATCGTCTCCCCGGTGGCCGGGTTCTCGACCGGGATCGCGTTGCGCTCGCCGGCTTGGGAATCCTGGGCCGGACGCTGCTCGACGGTTGCCATCGGTGCTCCTCGCTCTCGCTGCCTCGGCTACGAGAAGCCTATCCGACCCCCGTCGGCGGCCTTCAGTCCGACAGCTCCACCCGCTCGATCCGCTGGTCCTCGACCGGCCGGTCCCCCGCCCCGGTGGGCGTGGCCTCGATCGCGTCCACCGCGTCCATCCCCGACGCCACGCGGCCGAACACCGTGTGCTTGCCGTCCAGCCAGGGCGCGGCCTCGGTGGTGACGATGAAGAACTGCGAGCCGTTGGTGTTCGGGCCGGCGTTGGCCATCGCCAGCGCGCCGCGGACGATCTTGTGCGGGTTGATCTCGTCCTCGAACGTGTAGCCCGGGCCGCCGGTCCCGGTCCCCTCCGGGCAGCCGCCCTGGATCATGAAGTCCTTGATGACGCGGTGGAAGATCAGCCCGTCGTAGAAGCCGTCGCCGGCGAGCTGGCGGAAGTTGCCGACGGTCTTGGGGGCGTCGTCGTCGAACAGCTCTACCTCGACGGGCCCGGCGGTGGTGTGCAGCGTGGCGGTTGACATGGCCGGGCAGGCTACCCGGCCGCCCGCTCCAGCCGCAGCCGGGCACCGCGGACGGTCCGGCCCGTGACCGAGTCCACCACGCGCTGGGCGTCGGACTCCGGGACCTCCAGGAACGCGAAGCGGTCGAGCACGCGGACGTTGCGGACGGCCTCGCCGTCCAGTCCGGCGCCCGCGGTCACCGCGTTCACCAGGTCGGCCACCTCCAGCCCGGCCGAGCGGCCGGCGTTGACGATCAGCTTCGCCTGAGGCTCGGCGCCGTTGCGGGCCACGTGCGGCTTGGAGTGCCGGCGCGGGCGCTCCTCCACCTTCGCCGGCGCCACGTGCGCGCCCTCGGTCCAGGGCGAGATCGTGGTGTTGGCGTTGCGCTCGATGGCCTCCAGCTCGCGCCGCTGGCGGGGCTCGTAGAAGGTGATCGCCCGGCCCGAGCGCCCGACCCGCCCGGTGCGCCCGATGCGGTGCACGTAGACGTCCGGGGACGTGGGGACGTCGAAGTTGATGATGTGCGTGACGCTGGAGATGTCCAGCCCCCGGGCGGCCACGTCGGTGGCCACCAGCAGCCGCAGGCGTCCGGACTTGAAGCTGATCATCACCCCGTCGCGGGCGCCCTGGCTCATGTCGCCGTGCAGCGCCTTGACGTCGAAGCCGCGATCGCGCAGCCGCTTGTACAGCTGCTCGCAGCGGATCTTGGTGCGCACGAACACGATCGCCTGGCCCGGCTGCTCGGCGGCCAGGACGCGCTCCAGCGCCTCGTCCTTCTCGCGCGGCTTGGTCTCCAGGGCGAACTGCTCGATGGTCTCCACCGTGAGCGTCGGCGTCTTCACCCGCACCGTCACCGGGTCCAGCAGGTAGCGCGCGGCCAGCGAGCGGACCTCGGGCGGGATCGTGGCCGAGAACAGCGAGGTCTGGCGCGAGCCGGGCGTCAGCGCCAGAATCCGCTCCACGTCCTCCAGGAACCCGAGGTCGAGCATCTCGTCGGCCTCGTCGAGCACCACGAAGCGCGTGTCGTGCAGCAGCAGGGAGTGGCGAGAGATCAGGTCGAGCACCCGGCCCACCGTCCCCACCACGATGTGGCCCCCGGCGCGCAGCTGCGCCGTCTGGGAGCGGATCGGCGCGCCGCCGAACACGGCCACCACGTCCACGCCCTTGCGCGCGGCGTAGGCCCGCAGGGCCTGCGTGACCTGGATGCACAGCTCCCGGGTGGGCGTGAGGACGAGGGCCTGGTGGGTGCCCTCGGACGGGTCCACGTACTCGATCATCGGCAGCCCGAAGGCGGCGGTCTTGCCGGTCCCGGTCTGCGCCTGGCCGATGACGTCGCGGCCCTCCAGGAGCGGGGGAATCGCCTGCACCTGGATGGGGCTGGGCGACTCGTAGCCCACGTCGCGCAGGGCGGCGAGGGTGTCCTCGGACAGGCCGAGGTCGGCGAACGACGTCACGGGAGGGAGGCTAGCCGGTGGGGTCGAGCAGCACCTTGCCGGTGGTGCGGCGCGCGGCGATGTCCACCTGGGCGCGCGCCGCCTCCGACAGCGGGTAGGTGGCGCCCACGTGGACGCGCAGCTCGCCCCGCCGCACGCGCTCGAAGAGGTCGGCCAGCGCGTCGTCGACCATCTCCGGGCGCCCGATGCAGTGCATGAGCCAGAAGCCCACGACCGCGCGCGAGCGGCGCATGAGCGAGCCGGTGGAGACCTGGTTGGGCTCGCGGGAGGCGATCCCATAGGTGACGATCCGGCCGAAGGGCGCCAGCGCCGCCAGCGACTGGTCGAACACCTCGCCGCCCGCCATCTCGAACACCACGTCGACCTTCCGGCCCTCGTTCGCCTCTTCGAGGCGCTCCTTCATCCCCGCCGGCGACGCGTCGACGGCGACGTCGGCCCCGAGCTCCAGCGCCAGCGCCCGCTTGTCCTCCGTCGAGGCGGTGGCGATCACCCGGCCCGCTCCCAGCGGCTTGCCCAGCTGCACGGCCAGCGATCCCACCCCGCCGGCCGCGGCGTGCACCACCACCGACTCGCCCGGCCGCAGCTGCGCCGAGGTGCGGTACAGGTGCCAGGCGGTCAGGCCCTGGATCAGCAGCGCGACCGCGGTGGCGTCGTCCACGCCCTCGGGGATGGGGAACGTGAGCGCCGCCGGCGCCGTGGCGTACTCGGCGTAGCCGCCGGTGCCGGTCATCGCCACCACACGCTCGCCGGTGTCCTCGCGCACGCCGGCCACCTCGCCGCCCGGCACCAGCGGCAGCTCGTAGGGCGCCAGGTAGTCGTTGGTGCGCTGATGGGTGTCGGCGTAGTTGACGCCCACCGCCGACACGCGGATCAGCACCTCGCCGTCGCCGGGCTCGGGGACCGGCAGGTCGGCGAGCCGCAGCACGTCGGGCCCGCCGAACTCCTCGATCTGGATGGCGCGCATGGGCGGGCGGGAGCCTATCGCCGCTAGGGTTCGCGCCCCATGGCGGTCACCGTGGTCGGATCCATCGCCTTCGACGCCGTGCGGACCCCGTTCGGCGAGCGCGAGCGCATGCTCGGCGGCTCCGCCGTGCACTTCTCGCTGGCCGCGTCGTTCTTCAGCGACGTGCGGGTGGTGGGACCGGTGGGGGAGGACTTCGGCGAGCCCGAGCTCGCCGTGCTGGAGGCGCGCGGGGTGGATACCGAGGACATCGAGCGCGTCGCCGGCGGCCAGACGTTCTTCTGGCGCGGGCACTACGACTACGACCTCAACGTGGCCCACACCGACGAGACCGCGCTCAACGTCTTCGGCGAGTTCCAGCCCAAGCTCTCGGAGCCCTCGCGCCAGGCCGACGTGGTGTTTCTGGCGAACATCCAGCCCGACCTCCAGCGCGAGGTCCGCGAGCAGTGCACGGGCGCCCGCCTGGTGGCGCTGGACTCGATGAACCTGTGGATCCAGACCGCCCGCGACTCGCTGGTCCGCACCATCGCGGGCGTGGACTGCGTCCTGATGAACGACGCCGAGCTGCGCATGCTCACCGAGCGGGCGAACCTGCTCCAGGCCGCCCGGCGGGTCATGGAGTGGGGGCCGCGGATCGTGGTGGCCAAGCAGGGCGAGTACGGCGCCGCCCTGTTCTCGGGAGACCACTTCTTCGCGCTTCCGGCCTATCCGCTGGAGACCGTGCTCGACCCAACGGGCGCCGGCGACTCCTTCGCGGGCGGCTTCCTGGGCTACCTGGCCGCCCACGACCTCTCCGAGGAGCTCGAGGACGACCTCCTGCGCCGGGCGATGGCCTACGGGACGGCGCTGGCTTCGTTCAACGTCGAGGAGTTCGGGACCGAGCGCGTGCAGCGACTGACGCCCGACGAGGTCACCGAGCGCGTGGCCGAGCTGCAGCGCTTCACCACGTTCGTCGACGCCCCGGTGGCGCTGCGCGGCTAGGCCGCCCGGCGGCTGGCCGCGCGGGCGGCCGGGAACTCGCGCAGCAGGCCGGGCAGGAGCGGAAGCAGCCGCCGGACGGTGGCCGTGGACGCCCGCAAGAGCGCCGCACGCGCCGGGTCCCACGCCAGGCCGTAGTCGCGGCGCAGCCGCTCGGGCAGCAGCCCGACGGTGAGCAATCCCAGCAGCTCGCCCACCGGCCGGGCGGCCGGGCCCAGCGGTCCGGGCAGCGGAGGTCGCAACGTGGACCGGGCGACGTCGCGGCCGACCTCCGTGACGCGCAGCTCCCGCTCGACCATCCGCTGGACGTAGCCGCGCAGCTCGGCGTCGTCGGCGGGGAAGCGCCCGGCCGGGATGCCCACCGCCTCGCCGAAGCGCCGCTGCTCGAGGCAGTAGCGCCGGCGCTCGTCCGGCGACAGGGGGCGCACGTACCGGGTGTAGACCTCCAGCGAGGTGTCGACCAGCGTGGCCCACACCCACAGCAGGAGCTCGGGGTCGCGGGCGTCGTAGGGCGTCCCGTCGCCGGCCACGCCCCGCACCCGGGCATGGACCGCGCGCAGCCCGCGGGCGGCCTCGCGGGACGTCTCGGCGTCGCCGAACACGATCCGGGTGGTGACGTCCAGGGTCCGGTACAGGCGTCGCCACGGGTCCTCGCGGTAGTCGGAGTGCTCGGCCACGCCGGCCGCCACCAGCGGGTGCGCGACCTGCAGCAGCAGCGCCCGTCCTCCGCCGGCCAGCAGCACCGTCTCGCGGTTGACCCGCCAGGTGACGTCGCCGGGTCCGTACAGGCCGTCGTGCCCGCCGGCGGTCGGCATTCCCACCACGGTAGTCCGCCGGGCGTGACAGCGCGCGAGTCCGGGGGTAGGATCGCCCTCGTGGGGTGGACGTTCCTGTACCTCATGCTGTTCCTCAAGCTGCCGATCCTGGCGCTGCTGGGCATCGTGTGGTGGGCGATCCGCCAGTCCACCGATCCCGAGCACCAGCCCGACGACGGCGGCGGCCTCAAGGACCCGCACCGCCACCGCCCGCGCGACCCCCGCCGTCCCCACTCGCC
>VAXS01000280.1 GCA_005883255.1 Actinomycetota bacterium
GCCGAACTCGCGCGCCTCCTTGATGCGCGCGGCGACCTCACGGCGCTTCTCGCCCTGCAGGTACTCGAGATCGGCCTTGAGCTTGGCCAGACCGTCGGGGGTGAGGATGACGTCCTTTGGCATGGTCCTCTCCATACGAAAACCCGCCGGCAGGCGGGGAGGGGTGCGGCCGGGGTGGTGAAGGGCGCGGAAGTATAGCGCCGCGGCTGACGTGTCCCCGGGGGGCGCGGGCTACGCGGCGGCCGGCAGGCGCGGCCGGTGGAGGACGGCGCGCGCCTCGGCGATCGTGCTCGCGCGCTGCAGCGCGTCCTGGACCGCGCGCCCGGCGTGCAGCCGCTCCGCGTACCAGGGATAGAACTTGCGCAGGTAGCGAGCCGCCCGGTCGGGGCCCAGGTGGTCGACCGCGCAGCGGATCACCCAGTCCAGCTCGTCCAGCACCTCGTCGCGGGTGGGCCGTGCGCTCCGCCGGCCCAGGAGCTCGGCGAACAACCACGGGTTGCCCAGCGAGCCGCGGGCGAGCATGACGGCCTCCGCGCCCGTCTGCGACCAGGCCCGTCGCACGCGCTCGGCGTCGCGCAGCCCGCCCGACACCAGGACCGGGACCGGCAGCCGCTCCACCAGCTCGCGCACCAGCGCGTAGGCGGGCTCGCCCTGATGGCGCTGGCTGGCCGCCCGGGGATGGAGCGTCAGCCCGGCCACGCCGGCGTCCTCCACCAGCCGGAAGGCCAGCTCCACGCCCTTGCGGTCGCCCTGGGCCCGCGACGTGCGCAGCTTCACGGTCACCGGAAGGCCGCTCCCCTCGCGCGCGGCCCGAGCCAGCTCCACCGCCCGGACCGGGTCCTCCAGTAGCGCGGCCCCCGCCCCGGTCTTGCACACCTTGGGCACCGGACAGCCCATGTTCAGGTCGATCAGGTCGGCCCCGGTCTCCGCCACCCGGGCGGCGGCGGAGCGCATGACCTCGGGGTCGTGCCCGAACAGCTGGATGGCCAGCGGGTGCTCCTCGGGATGCACCCGCAGCAGCTCGCGCAGGGTGCGCTCGTTGCGGTGATGGATCGCGAAGCTCGAGACCATCTCCGACACCACCAGGCCCGCCCCGTGCCGCTTGGCCTGCAGGCGCACGAACCAGTTGCCGATGCCGGCCAGCGGCGCCAGCACCACCCGATTGGGGATGCGCACGCCGCCGAGCTCCCAGCTGTCCGCCAGGGACCGCATGCCCCCGATGTTAGGCGTCGCCGTTGCGATCGTGGATGAGGCGCAGGCCGGTGAGCGTGAGCAGGTCGTCGACCTCGTCGATGGTCTCGCGATGGTGGACTTGCCGATCAGCGAGCGCGGCTCCTCCAGGTCGACCTTGGGCAGGCGGGCGGCCCGCTCGGTCAGCGCCTCCAGCGAGATCTCGATCCCCAGCGCGATGATGCCCCCCAGGTACTCGCCCGCGCCCGAGACCACGTCGAAGGTGTTGGCGGTGCCGAAGTCCACCACGATGCACGGACCCTGGAAGCGCTCGTAGGCGGCCACGGCGTTCACCAGCCGGTCCGGGCCCAGCTCGCGGGGGTTCTCCATCCGGATCGGCATCCCGGTCTTCAGGCCGGGCGCCACCACGGTCATCTGGTGGCCCAGGTAGCGATCCGCGCAGTGCTCCCACTCGTGGCTGAGCTGCGGCACGGTGGTGGACAGGATCGAGGCGTGCAGGTCGTCGAACCCCAGCCCGCGCAGGGCCAGGAGGTTGCGCAGCGCCGCGCCCAGCTCGTCGGCGGTCGAGTCGCGCACGGTGGCGAAGCGCCAGTGCTCGACCAGCTCGTCCTCACGGAACGCTCCGAGGTGGGTCTGGGTGTTGCCGACGTCGACGGCGAGCAGCACGGCGCGATTATGCTCCAACCATGGAGGCGCGGCTGTACGTGGTGCACGGCTCGCACCCCTGCGCCACGGTCGCCCGGGCATTGGAGCTCAAGGGCGTGCCCTATCGGACGGTCGAGCTTCCACCGCCCCTGCACGCCGCGATCCAGCGGGCGCGGTTCGGGGCGCGCACCGTCCCCGGCCTGCGGTTGGACGGCGAGAGGGTCCAGGGCTCGCGGGCGATCCTGCGCCGGCTGGACGAGCTTCACCGGCCGCTGGCGGTGCTGGCCGCGCGGTCGATGGCGCCGGTCCAGCGGCGCCTGAACCGCGCCACCGACAACGCCCTGGCCGCCGATCTGCGCGACCTGCCGGCCCACATCGATCTCGTCGACGCCTGGATCGCCGACGGCGTGCTGGGCGGCGAGCCGCCCAACGCCGCCGACCTGCAGATCGCGCCCTCCGTGCGGCTGCTGATGACGATCGGCGACGTCCGTCCGCTGGTGGCGGGGCGCCGCGCGGAGGAGCTGGCGCTGCGCCTCTTCCCCGACTGGCCCGGCGACGCCCCCGCGGGGATACTCCCCCTCCGCGCGCCCGCCCCGGCCTAGACCAGTGGGGGACCTTCCGGTCGTACCTCCTGGCCCTCGCCGAGGGCGGCCAGCGCGTCGGCCAGGCGTGTGCCGTCGGGGGTCGTCAGCTCGGGATCGAGCTCCAGGAGCGGGACCAGGACGAAGCGGCGGCCGGTGGCCTGGGGGTGCGGGAGCTGGAGGCGCCGCGAGGAGTGGACCAGGTCGGCCAGCAGCAGCACGTCGACGTCCACCGGCCGGGGACCGTGGCGGATCGTGTCCGGTCGCCGGCCCAGATCGTGCTCCACCGCCTTGCAGGCGTCGAGCAGCTCCTCCGGGTCGAGGTCGGTCTCCACCCGCAGGCAGGCGTTGAGGAAGTCGGGCTGGTCGAGGACCTCTCCCACCGGCTCGGTCTCGTACACCGAGGAGCTGGCCAGCACGCGCACGCCGTGGCGACGCAGGCGCTGCACCGCAGCCTCCAGGAACCCGCGCCGGTCGCCGACGTTGGAGCCCAGCCCCAGATAGCCGGTCACGCCGGCTCGCGCCACACCTCGACCGCCACCTCGTCCACCGGCAGCGCGATCGGCGGCTCGGGCTTGGCCGCCTTCACCCAGGCGCTCTCCAGCTCGAACTCGTCCAGGAGGCGGTCGGCGATCGCCGTGCACAGGCGCTCCAGGGTCCGGTAGGACTGCTGGGCCACCAGCGCCACCGTCTGGCAGACCGCGCTGTAGTCGACCGTGTCCTCGATGCGGTCGGTGAGCGTGGCGTCGGACTCCCCCACGTCCAGACGCAGGTCGATCACCAGCCGCTGGCCCACCTCGCGCTCGGCGTCGCTCACGCCCACGTGGGTGTAGAGCGAGAGCCCGCTGACCTCGACGGTGACGACCGTCTCGGCCGCGGCGCCGCCGTCGCGCTCGGCGAAGTCGTCGTCCTCTAGCTCGTCGTCGTCCCGCTCGATGTCGTCGGGGTCCATCGCTCGCTGACCGTAGCAGCCGCGACCGCGAGCGCCTCGCGGACGGGCGCCACGTCGTGGACCCGGAACACCGAGGCTCCCCGCTCCAGCGCCAGGACGTTTGTGGCGATGGTCCCGGCCAGCCGGTCGGCCGGCTCGGCGCGCCCGGTGAGCAGCCCCAGGAACGACTTGCGCGAGGTGCCCACCACCACCGGTCGCCCGCCCGCCACCAGCTCGTCCAGCCGGCGCAGCAGCTCCAGGTTGTGCTCCAGCGCCTTGCCGAAGCCGATCCCCGGGTCCACCAGGATCCGCTCCTCGGCCACCCCCTGGGCCAGCGCGAACGCCGTGCGCTCCTCCAGGAACGCGGCCACCTCGGCCACCACGTCGTCGTAGCGCGGCTCGATCTGCATCGTGCGGGGCTCGCCACGCATGTGCATGAGGCAGCAGTCGACGCCGTGCTCGGCCACCACCGCGGCCATCCGGGGATCGCCGCGCAGGGCGGTGACGTCGTTAACCAGCGTGGCGCCGGCGCCGATCGCGGCCTCCGCCACCTCCGCCTTGGAGGTGTCGATCGAGAGCTGGGCAGCGACCCCCGCGCCCGCCACCCGCTCGATCACCGGGACCACGCGCCGGCGCTCCTCCTCGGCGGGGACCGGCTCCGCGCCCGGCCGGGTCGACTCCCCGCCGAAGTCCAGGATGTCTGCCCCCTCCGCCGCCAGCCTCAGCGCGTGGGCGACCGCGGCCTCGGGGTCGAGGAAGCGGCCCCCGTCCGAGAACGAGTCGGGGGTGACGTTCACCACGCCCATGACGCGGAAGTCGCGCGGCATGGGCCCATGCTAGGTCACCTTGCGCCTCCGTCC
>VAXS01000049.1 GCA_005883255.1 Actinomycetota bacterium
CCAGCATCAGCGCCGTGATCCGCGCCGTGAACGGCCAGCCGTAGTACTTGCGGTAGGCCACGACGATGGGCAGCACCACCAGGTCGGCGAAGATGAAGGCGATCACGCCGGCGAACGAGATCCCGCCGGACCACAGGACGGCGGCCAGCGGCACGTTGCCGATCGAGCACACGAAGCTGAGCACGGCGATCAGCGGGCCCACCAGCACGTTCTCGAGCAGCGGGAGCGGCGCCGGGGCGTCGGAGACGAACAGCGAGTTGAAGACGTCGTTCCCCAGCAGGCCGATGAAGCCGGCGAGCAGGAAGCCGATCGTGATCTCCTTCCAGAGCATCGCCCAGTCCGCCCGGAAGTAGCTGGCCACGTCGGCCCAGGCGCCGCCGCGGCCGCCGCCGTGGTGGTGGCGATCGCCGGACTCCGCCGCCTGAGCGTGGCGGCGGGCGACGTCCTCCAGGCGGGGCGAGACGAACAGCCGGAGCAGCACGGTCATGAGCGCGATGAGGACGACGCCGCCGACGTACTCGGCCAGCGCGAACTGCCAGCCGATCAGGATCCAGAGCACCAGCCCGAGCTCCCACACCAGGTTGGTGGAGGCGAACTGGAAGGCCAGGGCGGCGGCCGCGGAGGCGCCCCGGGCGAACAGCGAGCGCGCGATCGCGATCGCGGCGTACGAGCACGACGACGAGGCGGCGCCCAGGGCGGTCGCTCGCACGATCGGTCCGGCGCCGCTCCCGCCCAGCGAGGCCTGGATGCGGGCGCGCGGCACCGACGCCTGCACCACCGCCGAGATCGCGAAGCCCAGCACCAGCGCCCACCAGACCTCGTAGGCCATCAGAAAGGCCTGCCGGAAGCCGTCGCCGATGGTGCTCAGCACATAGCTGAGCCTATACCCCTACCGGGTATGAGCAGGTTTCCGACCCCGCTACTTCAGCGACGTGAACGACAGATCCCAGGCGGCGTTGAACTTGTTCATCACGCCCTGGACGTTCTTGGACTCGATTCCCATGCCCTTGTCCCACAGCCAGGGCACGCCGGGCGCCTCGGCGGTGATTAGCTTGTCCACGTCCGCCCACGCCTTGGCCCGCTGGGTGGGGTCGATGATCGGCGCGTCGCGGTTCATGGTCGCGTTGATCGACTTCACGTTCAGCTGCGGCCAGTTGGAGTTGTTGACCGGGACGATGTTCTCGCCGTTGAACGTCGGGTCGAGCATCGACTCCGGGTCCGGGAAGTCCTTCTGCCATCCGGTGCTCGGGCAGATCGGGACCTTCTGCTTGGGCACGTTGCAGAACTTCGTGTACATCGAGTCGTGGGTCACGAACCGCGGCGTGATCTTGAACCCGAGCGCCCCCAGCTGCGCCTGCACGACCTGGGCCGCGTCCTTGGTGGGTCCGCTGTTGTCGGCCACCATCAGGAAGCTCTGGCCGCCGGTGTACCGGCCGGACGGGTACCCCGCCTTGCGCATGTAGGACTGCGCCAGCTGGAGGTTCCCGGTCGGGGACTTCAGGAAGTCGTCCCCCGGCCCGCTCAGGCCCCCGGCCTCGGAGAAGCCCGGGATGTCCGGCGGCAGGAAGTGGGTCGGAATGTCCCCGGCCAGCGGGCCGCCCATCTTCTGGCGCAGCGCGTTGCGGTCCATCGCCGCCGTGATCGCCTTGCGCACGTCGGCGTTGTCGAACGGCTTGATGGTGGTGTTGAGCGAGACGTACCGCACGCGGCCCGTCGACGTTCCGGCCACGAACTGCTTCTTCTGGCTGGCCGAGCCCTGGGAGATCTGCTTGATGGTCTGGGGCGGGACGTTGAAGTCCGCCTGGCCGTTGACCAGGCTGCTCCCGGAGAGGATCCGGCGGGAGGCGGCGATCGGGTCGCTGTTGCCCTCGCTCACCACGATGCTGTCCAGGTAGGCGGGCCGGTAGTCGGTGCCGGGATCCCAGTTGGGGTTGCGCACCAGCACGATGCGCTTGCCGGGCTGGTAGCCGATCGCCTTGCCGGACTTGTCGTTCTGGACCATGTAGGGCCCGGTGGCCACCTGGTGCGTCCCGTACTGCGACGGGTTGGCCTGGTCGAGCTTGCGCGCGTACTCGGGCGGCACCGGCGCCGACAGCGGCAGCGACAGCGCGCCGATGATCGTCGAGGCCTCAGGCTTGGTCAGCTTGAAGACGATCGTGTGGGAGTCGGGCGTCTGGATCCCCGCGATCGGGCCGCCCTTGGCGGTCTTCGCGCCCACCACCGTGCCGAAGTAGGCGCCGGCGTAGCCATTGGCCACGGTCGGGTTGAACCCCCGCTCGATCGCGTACTTCACGTCCTGGGACGTGGCCGCGCGATTGACCGGAGGGCTGAAGCGCACGTTGGGCCTGATCGTCACGGTCACGGTCCGGCCGCCGTCGGAGATCTTCGCCGGGCCGGCCGCCAGGTCGGGGACCGCGGAGCGGTCATCGTCGGGCTTGTAGGAGTACAGCGGCCTCTGCGTCTGGTACATGAAGATGAACGAGAACTGGTAGTAGGCCGCCCCGGGGTCGATGTAGTCGACGTCCCCATTGCTCAGCATGGTCAGCGTGCCGCCCTTCTTGCCCTTGACCGGCGCGCCGCTGGCGAAGCCGCCCTTGGTCGCGCCGCCCCCACCGCCGCACGAGGCCAGAGCCACCGCGCCCGCCAGCGCCGCGGCCGACGTGAAGAAGCGCCCAAACCTGGATCCCATCTGTAGCCCCCCTCTTGTGCTTGCTGGCACTTAGTACCCCCAGGAGGCGGAAATCTAGTCCTCGCCGTCCTCCTCGTACAGCGACTCGCGCGCGACCTCGCGCCCGCCGCGGTCGTAGAGGGCGATCTCCAGGTAGTCCGAGCGGTAGTCGTCGGGGGCGATCAGCGTGAAGCGGCCCTCGGCCAGCGGGCACTGGTCCACCACCAGGTCCGCCAGCTCGGCGGTGGCGATGGCGCCGTTCACCAGCGCGCGGCCCCACACCAGCGTGACCGCCGCCGGCCGACCCTGCTCGCCCCGCCAGCGCCCGACCACCTCGTCGCACAGGTCCAGCCGCCACTGGGGGTTGCGCTCGGCGGTCTCGCCGGTGACGTCGGCGGTGGCCCGCAGGTCGTCGGGCTCCTCGCCCTCCACCGCGCGGGGGAAGCTCACGTAGCCGAACAGCTCCAGGCCCGTCGACGTGGGCGCGCTGGCCGGGACGTAGGTGCGTCCCTCGTAGGTGCGGTCGGGGTGCCAGGCGATGTCGCCCGGCTCGCCCAGCTCCTCGCCCTCCTCGGGCTGGACGCCGGCGCCGGCGGCCAGGAACGCCTCGGCCAGCCGGTCGGCCCAGCGGCCGTAGGGGAGGCCCTCCTGCGGGGGCTCGGCCGCGAAGCGGGGAACGAAGCGGTCGGCGGGAGGCACGGCGGGGCAGCCTACCTTGACTCAGCGCGCGGGCCGTTGAGAGGATCGCCCGCGGGGCGGGGTCGTCCCCTGCCAGTCGACAGAGAGAGGTATCGCGTATGGCCGAGGAGATCCAGATCGCCGGGACGCAGGAGCGCGGGAAGATCCGCAACCCGCTGGCGCCGGCGCTGCTTCCGTTCGCCACCTTGGGGATCTACACCCTGGTCTGGTACTACCGGATCAACAAGGAGATGGCGGACATGGGGCGCGCCCGCAACACCGAGGAGCTCGGGACCAGCCCCATGACGTCGCTGATGGCGATCCTGGTCGGCTGGATCGTGATCGTCCCGCCTTTCTTGTCCGTCTACAACACGTGGAAGCGGGCGAACGCGGCTGAGCGCCTGACCGCCCAGCAGGGCGGGATGGAGGCCGGGCTCGGGTTCCTGCTCAGCATCCTGCTCAGCCCCGTCGGCTACTACATCCTCCAGCGCGACCTCAACGGGGTCCTGCAGGCGCAGGGCGGCGGCGTCGCCCCGGCGGCGGCGATTCCGCAGGGCGCGCCCGCCACGGCACCGCCCCCGCCCGCTCCGGAGAGCGCGCAGGCTCCGCCTCCCCCGCCGCCGCCGGAGAGCCCGCAGCCGCCGCCCCCGCCCGGAGGCGGGGCCGCCTAACGAGGCTCGGCCTCCAGCAGCAGTGTCACCGGCCCGTCGTTGACCAGCTCGACGGCCATCAGCGCCCCGAAGAGGCCGCGCTGAGCGCCGAGCCGCTGGCAGAAGCGCTCGTACAGCGGCTCGGCGTGCTCCGGCGGCGCAGCGGCGACGTAGCTCGGGCGGTTGCCCCGCCGGGCGTCGCCGTAGAGGGTGAACTGGGACACGCACAGCGCCTCGCGGTCGCCCAGCGGCTCGTTCATGCGTCCCTCGGCGTCGGGGAAGATCCGCAGCGCCCGCACCTTGTCCGCCAGGCGGTCGGCCGTCGCCTCGTCGTCCTCGTGCGTCACCCCCAGGAGCACCACCACCCCGGCCCCGATCCGGGCCACCGCCTCGCCGTCCACGGTCACCGCCGCCCGGCTCACCCGCTGCACCAGCGCGCGCACGCGCCTGACTGTGTCAGGTCACCGCCGAGGCCACCAGCGCCGCCACGATCACGATGGCCGTGCCCCAGGCGATCGCCGCCGCCAGCGTCCGCAGCTCAAGGCCGTAGGCGTGCGCGACCACCAGCGCGTTGATGCCGGTGGGCATCGCCGCCTGGATCACGTAGGCCGTGGGCAGGTGGATCAGCGGGAGGGCCAGCAGGTACAGCAGCGCCGGCGCCGCCAGCAGCCGCAGGGCC
>VAXS01000279.1 GCA_005883255.1 Actinomycetota bacterium
TACTTCTTGGCGGCCGACGCCCCCAGCTCGGCGGCGGCGATCGCCACCACCCGGTAGGGGACGTCGAGCTCCCGCAGGATCTCCTCCTCGATCGCCAGCAGCCGCTCGTGCTCGTCCGCCGAGGCCTCCGGCACCACGAACGAGAACATCTCGACCTTGTCGAACTGGTGCACGCGGAAGATCCCGCGCGTGTCCTTTCCCGCCGCGCCCGCCTCCCGGCGAAAGCAGGTCGAGAAGCCGGCGTAGCGCCGCGGCAGCGCCGCCTCGTCCAGCACCTCGCCGGCGTGCAGCGAGGCCAGCGGCACCTCGGACGTCCCCACCAGGTAGAGATCGTCGTCCGGCAGCCGGTAGATCTGCTGCTCGGTGTCGGGCAGGAAGCCGGTCCCATACATCGCCGCCTCGCGCACCAGCACCGGCGGCACCACCGGCTCGAAGCCGTGGCCGCGCACCTTCTCCATCGCCCACCGCACCAGCGCCAGCTCCAGCATGACCAGGTCGCCGCGCAGGTAGGCGAAGCGCGCGCCCGAGACCCGCGCCGCGGCCTGCATGTCGATCATGCTCCCGGCCAGCTCCAGGTGGTCGCGACCCGTGCGCCCGGCCTCGCCCACCTCGCGCAGCACCGTGTCCTCGGACGGCGCGTCCGGCGCCGGGAGGTTGGGCAGCTCGACCAGGGCCGCCTGCAGCTCGGCCTCGACGCGGTTGAGCTCGTCGCTCAGCTCGCGGCCGCGCGCCGCCACCTCCTCCATCGCCGCGATCTCCGCCGCGGCGTCCTCGCCCCGCCGCTTGGCCTCGCCGATCGCCTTGGAGGCGGCGTTCTGGCGCTCGCGCAGTGGCTCGAGCTCCGCGAGCACCGCCCGCCGGCGCTCGTCGAGCTCGAGCACGCGGTCCAGCGGGGCGTCGGCCCCGCGGCGCGCCAGCGCGGCCCGCACCGCCTCGGGTTCGCGGCGGATGAGCCGAAGGTCGAGGACGCCTACCCCCCGGTGGCCGGCGCGGGCGGGGGCGACTTCGGGTTCTTGGCCTGGGTGCCGGCGTAGCGGGAGACGAACGTGGCCACGGCCTGGGCGTCGGGGCCCACGACGATGTTCTGGGGCATGATCGCGCCGGAGAACCCGCCGTTGCGGATCGCGAAGAGCACGGAGTTCAGGTCCTCCTTGCGCTGATCGAGGTTCGGGCCGTCGGTCCGCTCGCGGTCGTTGACCTTGGTGGCCGACCCGTGGGTCCCGGCCGCGCCGAGGGTGTGGCAACCGGCGCAGCGGGCGGCGAACAGCTGCGCGCCGTGCTTGATTTGCGCCGTGTCGCCGCGCTTGGCGTTGAGGGTGATCCCCTCCTTCCCGCAAGCCGCGAGCGCCGCCGCGGCCACCGCGAGCAACGCGACGAGCAGCGGGGCGCGCCGGGTCATGGGCGCGGATACTAGTCATACTCCCCGGCCCGATGCCCAACGCGCAGACGGAGGCCGACCGCCAGCGTTTCCGCGCGGTCATGGGCCATTTCGCCACCGGCGTGGCGGTGGTCACGGGGCTCGGTCCGGACGGCGCCGTGGGCATGACCACCAACGCGCTGTGCTCGGTCTCGCTGGATCCGCTGCTGGTGCTGGTGTGCTTCGACAACACCGCCCGCACGCTGCCGGTGGTCCAGGCCAGCGGTCGCTTCGGCGTGAACGTCCTGGGCGCGCGCCAGCACGACCTCTCCGGCCAGTTCGCCTCCAAGCTCACGATCGGCTTGGGCGAGGTGCTGGCGATGGGCCACGCGGACGGAGAGCCGCTGGTCTGGTACCGCGGGGCCTACACCTCGGTGGCGGGAGTCGGCCGCTAGCGCGACCTACGGCTCCAGCACGTCGGCGAAGCTGCGCTCCACGGCGCGCGTCATCGTCTGCTGGAAGCCGGCGTGGAGCGCCTCGCTGGCCAGCGGCCGCAATCGCTCGACCGCCACCCGCATGCGCTCCCAGTCCTCCGGGCGGTCGCTGCCGCCCTTGCGGATCGGGCCCACCACGTCCTGCACGAACAGCCGCACGAAGGTCTCGGCGATCGCCCGGGAGTGACGCGTGATCCGCTCCGCCACGGCCAGGACGTGCCGCAGCGGGACGCCCAGCTCGATCAGCTCCTCGCCCGCGCGCAGGAGCGTGGGGCTGGGGATCTCGTAGCGTCCGTCGCCCAGCGGCCGGATCAGCCGCAGCTTCTCCGCCTGGCGCAGCGAGCGCTCGTCCACGGCGCCCCCCAGCCGGGCGTCGAGCTCCTCCAGCGTGGCGAACTCGGGCTCCTCCTCCCCGAATGGGGCCAGCGCTGCGCGCTTGAACCCCAGCGCCTCCTCCACCGCTCCCGTCGCGCCCTGCAGCAGGCGCTGGATCGAGGCCAGGTTGAAGCCATCGGCCTGCATCTCCTGGATGAGCTTGATCCGGGCCACGTGCTCGGGCCCGTAGTAGCCGGTGCGGGCCTGCACCACCGGGGGGGGCAGCAGCCCGCGCGACTGGTGGGCCCGGATGTTGCGCACGGTCATGCCGGTCTCGCGGGCCAGCTCGTCGATGGTCAGGGCGGTCGCGATCTCCATGCTGCAAATGTTACGCCGTCCAGCGTTACATCAAACCGTGTAACGATCGCCCTACCCTGGGTAGATGGGGTCCTGAGAGGAGAGCGAAGCCACCGGGAGGCGCACGCCATGACCCGCCGCACCCCAGTAGTCCGCACCGCCCTGACCACCGCCGCCGTCCTCGCCCTGGGCGCGCTGGCGCCCACCGCCGCCTTGGCCGCCGGCAAGGGGCAGCCGGCCGCGGGCGCTCCGATCCAGGACGTCATCTGGGGCGGCGTCGTCGGGTTGCTGACCGCCGGCTGCGTGCTGGCCGTGGGCGTGGCCCACCGTCAGGGGCGCATCCGCTGGCTGAGCGCGCTGGGCGACTTCAGCGCCCGGGTCAGCGGCTTCCCCGCCTGGTACGCCCTGCCCGCCGCCGTCGCCGGCATCTCCCTCCTGGTGGCGGTGACCGGCTTCTACTGGGACGTCGCCACGCACATCGACAACGGCCGGGACCCGGGTCCGTTCGGCAACGCCGCCCACTTCCCGATCCTCATCGGGCTGGGCGGGATCGCGCTGGCGGGGATCGTCGCCGTGCTGCTGGGCGCCGACCGGCGCGACGCCGCCGCGGTGCGCCTGCGCAGCGGGTGGAGGGTGCCGCTCGGCGGCCTGCTGGTGCTGGTGTGCGGAGCCTTCGCGCTGTCGGGCTTCCCGCTGGACGACGTCTGGCACCGCCTGTTCGG
>VAXS01000119.1 GCA_005883255.1 Actinomycetota bacterium
AAGCTGACGAAGCGCTTGACGGTCCCGCCCTGCCCCTCCCGGTCCACGAAACCGCCGATGAGCTGGACGATCACCGACCCCTGCTGACGCACCCCGCGCGCGAAAAGCGGGTAGAGGCGCAGCGTCAGCCGCTCGGCCACGCCGGTCGGAATCGAGAAGGTGGCGGTCCCCAACTTCCTCGTGACCGAGATCCGCCGCGTGTGCGAGCCGCCGGGCAGCGTGACGGTCAGCGGGTTGTGCAGCTTCAGGACGAGCGTCCCTGTGCAGACGTCGCCCGGCGTGCTGGTCTGCCGGCAACCGACCACGACGTGGGCGTAGCCGGCCCGAGTCACGCGCACGTCCCGGCCCGAGAGGACCAGGTCCGGCGGCGCGGGACCGGCGGGCGGGGGCGGAGCGGGGGTCTGCCCGAGCGTCGGCGGCGCCGCCACCAGGAGGCCCAGGCCGGCCGCGAGCAGCGACCGCCGGCAACAGATACGCCGCATCGGCGGCAAGCTAGCGAAGATCGCCGCCGCTGGCGACGGCGGCGCCTAGGTTCCCTGATCCCAGCTGTTGAGGTACTCGGTCTGGACCCCGGTGAGCTCGTCGATCTCCACGCCCATCGACTCCAGCTTCAGGCGGGCGATGTCCCGGTCGATCTCCTCGGGCACCACGTAGACCTTCTTCTCCAGCGACTCGTGGTGGCGCACCAGGTGCTCGGCCGACAGGGCCTGGTTGGCGAACGACATGTCCATCACCGCCGCCGGGTGGCCCTCGGCGGCCGCCAGGTTGACCAGCCGCCCCTCGGCCAGCAGGTTGAGCTTGCGCCCGTCGCGGAGCGTGAACTGCTCGACGTTGGGGCGGACCCGGCGCGAGTCCTGGGCGCGCTGGCGCAGGTCGCCCAGGTTGATCTCCACGTCGAAGTGACCGGCGTTGCACACGATCGCGCCGTCCTTCATGACGTCGAAGTGGGGGCCGGCCATGGCGTCGCGGCCCCCGGTGACCGAGATGAACACGTCGCCCTTGCGCGCCGCCTCCACGCCCTTCATCACCTCGAAGCCGTCCATCTTGGCCTCCAGCGCGCGCACCGGGCTGATCTCGCACACCACCACGTGGGCGCCCGCGCCCTTGGCCCTCATGGCCACGCCCTTGCCGCACCAGCCGTAGCCGAACACCACCACCACCCGGCCGGCGAGCAGGACGTTGGTGGCGCGCAGGATCCCGTCCAGCGTGGACTGGCCGGTCCCGTAGCGGTTGTCGAAGAAGTGCTTGGTCTGCGCCTCGTTGACCGCGATGATCGGGAACGCCAGCTTGCCCTGGGCCTCCAACGCCTTGAGGCGGATGACGCCGGTGGTGGTCTCCTCGGTGCCGCCCATGAGCCCCTCGATGAGGTCGGTGCGCTTGCCGTGGACGACCGAGATCACGTCGGCACCGTCGTCCATCGTGATCTGCGGCGCCTTGTCGGCCACCGACTCGATGTGGCGGTAATAGGTCTCGGTGTCCTCGCCGTGGATGGCGAACACCTCGGCGCCGTAGCGATCGACCAGGGCCGCCGCCGTGTCGTCCTGGGTGGACAGCGGGTTGGAGGCGCAGAGCCCGACGTCGGCCCCGCCGGCGATCAGCGTGCGGACCAGGTTGGCGGTCTCGGTGGTGACGTGCAGGCAGGCGCCCACGGTCACGCCCTCCAGCGGGCGCTCCAGCTCGAAGCGCTCGCGGATCGAGCGCAGGACGGGCATCTGGGCGTCCGCCCACTCGATGCGGGTCTGGCCGGAGTCGGCCAGCGACAGGTCGGCGACGTCGTGGTTGCGGGGGGTGGTGGCCATGGGTCCTTTCGCGGTCGGGCGGCCGCTCAGGCGGCCAGCAGCTTCTCGTGCTTGTCCTGCTCGAAGCGCAGCCAGTCGCCGGGGGCGACGTGCGCGGGGCGCCGGGGCTGGGCGGCCAGCCAGGAGTCGACGGCCGCCCGCAGCGCGGGCTCGCGGCGCAGCCGGCGGGCGAAGCCCATCTCGGCCAGCCCCACGTCGAAGCGGGACAGCAGCTCGCGCAGCGTGCGCAGCCGCTGCAGCTCCGCCGGGCCGTACAGCCGGTAGCCCGACGGCGAGCGGCGCGCCGACACCAGCCCCGCCCGCTCGACGTAGCGCAGCATCCGCGGGGACCAGCCTGTGGTCTGGGCGGCCTCGTGGATCGTCAGCGCTTCCATCCGGGCCAACCCTACCACGGTCGTGTCAATGTTCCGTGGCGGACGGGCCACCACAACTTCGGCGCGGGTGATGGGTATAGGGGCCCAAGTCCATCGACCCTCCGGAGGAGGACCCACATGCGACGCATCCGACTTCCCCGACCGTCGCCCGCGATGGCGGTCTCGCTCGTTGCCCTGTTCTTCGCGCTGGGAGGCGGTGCCTACGCGCTCACGCTGCCCACCAACAGCGTGGGCTCCGCCCAACTGCGCGCGAACGCGGTGGTGAACTCCCGCATCTTCCCGGGCGCCGTGTCCAACTCGAAGATGGGGCGCACCGCCGTGACGTTCTCGAAGCTGGCCGACCACCAGTTCACCGCCCAGAAGATCCGCAACGGGTCGCTGGTGGGCGCGAACCTGGCGCCCAACACCATCACCGGGGCGCAGGTGGACGAGTCCACGCTGGCGATCACCAAGTTCGCGCTGGTCACGGGAACCGGCTCGATCGCCACCCAGTCCGGCGGCGTCTCGGTCACCCAGGCCGGCAGCCGCACGATCCTGAACTTCGGGTCGAGCATGGCGGGCCGCCCGATCGTGGCCACGCTGGCCACGGGGACCGCGCCCAGCGGCGGCGAGATCGCGGCCGCGCCCTGCGGTGGGCCCACCGCCTCGAACCCGGGCGGGATCGTGTGCCCGGGGACCGCGAACTCGCCGAATTTCGTGGCGGTGGACACCTTCGCCAGCAACGGCACGCCCACGCAGCAGGCGTTCTACGTGACCATCCCGCAGGCCTAGACGGCTGGTGGACGGGCCGGCTCAGGCGGCGGGGTCGGGCTCGTCCCCCAGCAGCGCCCGGCGGAGCACCCGCTCCTCGTCGGCGTGCAGCACGCCCCGGGCGTGCTCGGCGGCCAGGAGGAAGCGGCGCTTGACCTCCACCAGGACGGCCAGCGGATGGCGGGCGATCTCCTGCGCGAGCGCGAGCGTGCGCGGCACCACCTGCGCGTCCTCCACCACCTCGGCCACCAGGCCGACCGACCGCGCCTCCTCGGCGTCCAGCAGCCGGCCGGTCAGGCACAGCTCGCGCGCCAGCGGCTCCGGCACGGCCGCCAGCGCCGCGGCGTAGCTGGGCGGGATGCCGCGCGGCAGCTCGGCGAACCCGAAGCGCGCGGCGCGCGCGGCCACGCGCAGGTCACAGTGCAGCGCCAGCACGAAGCCGCCGGCCAGCGCCGGGCCGTTGACCGCGGCCAGCAGCGGCTTGGGGAACCGCATCACCGCCGTGAACGCGGCGACGCTGGACTCCACCAGCCGGCGCCGGTGGTCGGCGTCGCCGCCGAACTGGGTGGTGTCCATCCCCGAGGAGAACGCGCTGCCGGCCCCGGTCAGGACCACGCAGCGGATGCCGTCCTCGCGGCCCAGTCGGCCCAGCGCGTCGGCCAGCTCCAGCCGCAGGTCGATCGACAGGGCGTTGCGCTTCTCGGGCCGCTGGAGCGTGACGCAGGCGACCGGCCCGTCGGCGTCAAGCGCGAGCAGGCCCGCCACGGCCGGCTAGGAGACCTCGGCCAGGTCGGCCTTCAGCCGCTCGATGACCTCCACCGGCGTCGGGTCCACGCCCCGCAGGACCGCCAGGTACACCGACACCAGGTCCCCGAGCAGCACGAGCGACAGCACGCGCTCGGTCGGCGTCTGCCCCCGCGACTCCACGGTGAACGCGGCGGCGGCGTGCGGCTCCACCAGCAAGCGGGTGAGCTCGATCCGCTGGCGAGTGCGGGGATGCTGGTCGCAGTCGGACAGGAACACGGCCGAGAAGCGGCCGAGCTCCTCGGCGCTGCCCCAGCCCACCACCTCGTTGTGGTCCAGCTCGGGCAGCTCGTGCCAGAAGGCGGGGAGCTTCGCGTTCTCGTTGATCTGCGTCTTCCAGCGATAGGCCACGGCGGCGGTCGGCCCCGCGCCGGCCACCTGCGCCACCGTCCCGTGCAGCCGCCGGGCCAGCTCCTTGGCCAGCGAGTCCTGCCCGCCGCCGGGACCCCACTCCTCCACCAGGCGCTCGGCGTGGTCGGCCGCGACGTCGACCTCCGCGCGCACGCTCTGCGCGGCGCCGCAGGCGGCCGCCACCTCGAGGGCCGCCACCGTGGTGTAGGCCACCGCGGCGCGCGGCTGGAAGCCGGCGGGGAACGGGATCACCGGGATGCCGTCGGCCCGGGCGGCCTGGGCCAGCCGCCCCCCGATGGTGGCCACGACGCGCGGCGCGCCCAGCGCGCTCGCCGCCTCGTAGCAGGCCAAGGTCTCCTCGGTGTCGCCGGAGTAGCTGCAGCACAGCACCATGGTGTCCGGCGTGGCCCACGGCGGCAGCTCGTAGCCCCGGGCGACCACGATCGGGCGCGAGGCGCGGTCGCCCAGCGCGGCGCGGGCCAGGAGGCCGCCCACGGCCGAGCCGCCCATGCCGGCCACGATCAGGCCGCCGGGCGCGTCCACCCCGGCGATGCCGGCCGACTCCACCCGCCACAGCGCATCGCGCAGCTGCTCGGGGAGCCCGGTGACGTCCGCCAGCTGCGAGGAGCGGTCGACCTCCGCGATCGCGCCGCCTTCGAGCGCGTCGGCGCTCAAAACCGGATCGCCCCGTCGGGCAGCGTCACGCCGGGGAAGATACGCGCCCCGGCGCTGAGCCCGCTCCCCGCTCCCACGGTGACGCCTTCGCCCAGCACGACGCCGCCGTCGATCTGGGTGCCCTCCCCCACGCGCGCCCCGGCGCCCACTATGCACTGCTCCAGCTGGCAGCCGGCGCCCACCTCGGCGCCCTGCAGGACGACCGCGCGCTCGATCGTCGCCTCGCGGCCCACCTTCACGTCGCGGCCCAGCACGGCCAGGCTGCCCACCCGGCCGCCCGGCGCGATGCTGGCGCCGGCCTGCACCACCGCCGGCGGGACGATGCGCCCCCTGCTCTCCACGTCGTCGGCCACGTCCAGGAAGCCCGCGTCCAGGTCCACGCCGGTGTGGACGTTGCGCTCGAGGATGTCGAAGGTGGCCTGGAGGTAGCGCTCGGGGGTGCCGATGTCCAGCCAGTAGCCCTCGCCGGGGAAGCCGTAGAGGCCCTGGCCCACCAGCCGCGGGAACAGCTCGCGCTCGATCGACCAGGTGACGCCGGGCGGGATCAGCGACAGGACGTCGCGCTCGAGCACGTAGGCGCCGGCGTTGATGAGGTCGGTGTCGATCTGGTCGGGGCTGGGCTTCTCCAGGAACTCCTTGACGGTCCGGTCCTCCTCCAGCCGCACCAGCCCGTAGGCGGAGGGGTCGTCCACGGGGATCAGCGCCAGCGTGGCTCGCGCGCCCGTGTGCTCGTGCTGCTCGAGCTGGGCGGAGACGTCGAGGTCGGTGAGCACGTCGCCGTTGAGCATCAGGAAGCGCTCTTCCAGCAGCGACTCGGCGTACTTGACGGCGCCGCCCGTACCCAGCGGGCGCGGCTCCTCGACGTAGCGCAGCCGGATGCCCAGGTCGGAGCCGTCGCCCAGCACGTTGCGGACTCCCGAGGCCAGGAAGCCGCAGGACATGACGATGTCGGTCACCCCGTGGCCCCGCAGCCACTCCAGCATGTAGGCGATGATCGGGCGGTCCACCAGCGGGAGCACCGGCTTTGGGATCGTGGAGGTCAGGGGGCGCAGGCGGGTGCCCTCGCCGCCGACGAGGATGAGCGCCTGCATCAGGGCCGGCCGATCCCCTCGTACGTCAGCCCGGCGGCGCGCACCGCCCCCGGGTCCAGGGCGTTGCGCCCGTCCACCACCAGCGAGCCGCCCATCGCCTCCGCGGCCCGGCTCCAGTCCAGCCCCACCAGCTCCGGCCACTCCGTGACCAGGACCGCGGCGTCGGCGCCGGCCAGGGCGTCCAGGGCGGTCTGCGAGAACTCGACGCCGGGCATGAGCTCGCGCGCCCGCTCTTCGGCCACGGGGTCGTACGCGTGCACCCGCGCCCCCTCGGCCAGCAGACGCGCCGAGAGCACCAGCGACGAGGCCTCGCGCATGTCGTCGGTGTCGGGCTTGAAGGCGACGCCCAGCAGCGCGATCCGCCGGCCCACGAGGTGGCCGAGGTGCTTCTCGAGCTTGGCCACCACGCGCCGCTTCTGCAGCTCGTTGACTTCGATGACCGCCCCCAGGAGCTGGAAGTGGTAGCCGGAGTTGCCGGCCAGTTGCTTCAGCGCCGACACGTCCTTGGGAAAGCAACTGCCCCCGAAGCCCAAGCCCGCGTGCAGGAACGACGAGCCGATCCGGCCGTCGAGCCCCATGCCCCGGGCCACCTCGACCACGTCGGCGCCGGTCTCCTCGCACACGTTGGCGATCTCGTTGATGAACGAGATCTTGGTGGCCAGGAAGGCGTTCGAGGCCAGCTTGACCATCTCGGCGCTGGACACGTCGGTGCGGATCGCGGGGGCGCCCAGCGGCGCGTACAGCTCGGCCACAGCGTCGCCCGCCCAGCCGCCGTCGTCGCCGATCACCACGCGGTCGGGATGGCGGAAGTCGCGCAGGGCCGACCCCTCGCGCAGGAACTCCGGGCAGGAGACGTAGGCCAGCTCGCCCTTGCCCTGGTCGGCCAGCAGGCGGCGCACCGTCGTGCCGGTCCCCACCGGCACGGTGGACTTCATCACCAGCGCGTGGCGGTCCGAGGCGGGCAGCGAGTCCACCACGGCCAGCACGGCGCTGAGGTCGGCGTCGCCGGAGTAGGTCGGGGGCGTCCCCACGGCCACGAGCAGCAGCCGGGCGTGCTCGAGCGCGGGGCCCAGGTCGGTGGAGAAGTGCAGGCGGTCGCGCTGCTCGGCCACCACCTCCTCCAGCCCGGGCTCGTGGATCGGGATCTGGCCCGCCCGGAGCGCCGCGATCTTGGCCTCGTCGACGTCCACGCACCACACCTCCGAGCCCAGCTCGGCGAAGCCGGCGGCCGTCACCAGCCCCACGTAGCCCGTCCCGATGACCCCGACCGGCGCGCGACTCACTGCCCGATGCGCTGCAGGGACCCGGCGATCGCCAGCATCTGCTTGTTGCTGAGCGAGAGGGTCAAGGTATTCGCCACCCAGTACACGGCGCGTTTCGTCGTCAGCGCGACCAGCCGCAGCTGGTTGCCCACGTAGTAGAGGTCGAGCTTGCGGCCGTTCACCTTCCGGCTCTCGTCGGGCTTGTCGAGCAGCGGCGGGTTGACCCAGGTCATGCCCTGGATCCCGTAGTACTCGCCGAAGCCGCCCTTGTTGACCACCATCCGGTAGGCCTGGTGGCGCCGCCCGTTGAGGTCGTCGATCGTGTAGGTGCGCGCCGTGTCGACGTAGCTCGCCCCGATGCTCTCGAGGCGCGGGTACAGCACGGGGAAGCCCACGTGCGGCGCGGCCTCGATCGCCTGGTCCTCGCCCGAGGTCTTGGCCTGCTGGAGGCCCAGCGAGGCCAGCGTCGGCGCCCGGCCGGGGCGCCGCGGGGGCGCCGGGGTCGCGCTCCGGGGCGCCGCGTCAACGTGCAGGAACTCGTGCACGGTGGCGGCGATCTGCTCCGGGCTGGCGGTCACGTAGGAGGGACCGAGGGCGGCCCGGAAGTGGACCTCGCGCACCGGGCGGCCGGCCGAGAAGGCCACCAGCTTGGCCAGGCGCAGGATCTGCTGCGTGCCGCGGATGTCGGTGTCGGCGTAGCGCCCGAACAGCTTGGCGAACGACAGGTAGTCGTTGACGATCTTCTGGACGCCGCCCTGCTGCTTGGCCTGGCGGATGAAGTCCTGCTGGCGGGCGGCGCGGACGAGGTCGGTGTCGGTGTGGCGGTAGCGCACGTAGTCGAGCGCGTCGCTGCCGCACAGCTTCTGGTAGCCGGGCTTGATGTTGATCGAGGCGTAGGAGACGTCGGCATTGAAGTAGCGGCGGTCGATGTCCGCGTACACGCAGCCCACCTTGTTGACCGCGGCCTTGAAGCCCTTGAAGTTGATGTCGACCACGTGGTTGATGCGGACCCCCGGGAGATTGGCCTGCACCGTCCGCACCGCCAGCCGGGGTCCGCCGTCCGCGTAGGCGGCGTTGATCTTCGCCGTGCCGTGGCCGGGGATCAGGACCTTGAGGTCGCGGGGGACGGAGAGCAGCGCCGTGGCGTGCTTGCTGGGGTCCAGGTGGACGAGCATCATCGTGTCCGAGTTCCCCTTGACCCCCCGGAGCCGGTCGGACTTGCGCACGTCGGAGCCGAGGATGAGGATGGTCTGGGGAGCGCCCGCCTCGGCCGGGGTCAGCTCGGGCACCTTCAGCGCCTTCTTGTGGCCGTTCTCGCTGATCGCCGAGGCCACGTCACGCACCTTCAGCAGGCCGGCGACGGCGGTGGTGAGCGCGGTCAGCGCGATCACCAGGCCGCCGGCCATCAGGAAGCGCTTCCACATGTCCCAGGAGAGTCGCGGCGGCCGCTGCGGGTCGTTCACCGGTCGCCTCCGATCGCCCGCAGCCCCGGTCCCCGCTCCGCGGGCAGGGCGTGGACGAAGGCGCTCAGCGCCTCGCGGTAGCGGACCAGCGAGGAGACCGAGACCCATTCCTCGGGCCCGTGGTGCCCGCCGCCGCGGGGACCGAACTCCACCGCCGGCACCCCGGCCTCCACGAACGAGACGGCGTCGGAGGCGCCGTCGCGGCCCACGCTGAGGACCTCGCCCTCCACCGAGCCGCCCACCGCCTGGCGCAGCGCCTCCACGTGCGGGTCGCGCGCGGAGACCAGCACCGGGGCCCGGATGAAGGTCCGGACCACCTCCACGTCGGGGATCGACCGGACCTCGGCCAGCAGGTCGCCCGGGTCCTGCTCGGGCAGGTAGCGGATGTCCACGTCGAGCACGCAGGCGTCGGGGACCTTGTTGAGCGCGTCGCCGCCCAGGATCCGGGCCAGGTTGATCGAGGGGCGGTCGAACAGCTCCGACGACTCCCGGCTGAACGGCAGCGACTCGATCGTGCGGAAGGCGTCGATCGCCTTTAGGACGGCGTTGTCCCCCAGCCACGGCGTCGAGCCGTGGGCGGAGCGCCCCCCGACCACGATCCGGAAGGCCAGCACGCCCTTGGCCTGGACCCCGATGTGCAGGTCGGTGGGCTCGCCGGTGATCGCGAAGTCGCCGCCCAGGCCCGCGCGCACCAGCGCGTCGGTGGAGCGGTCGTCCACCTCGTCGGACTCCTCGTCGGGCACGCACATGAACCGCACCCGCACGTCGCGCTGGCCGGCCACGTCGCGCAGCGCGCACATCATCCCGGCCAGCGCGCCCTTCATGTCGTAGGCGCCGCGGCCGACCAGGCGATCGCCCTCCAGGCGCGGGTGGAACTGCTCGGGGCGGCCCGGGACCACGTCCAGGTGCCCGTGCAGGACCACGGTGGGCGTCTCGGCGCCCGGCGGGGCGCCGACTTCGGCCAGGATCACCGGCAGACCCCCGTGCTCTCGGTCGGCGACGTCGATGTCGCGGGAGCCCAGCCAGCCCTTGACGAAGCCGGCCGCGGCCCGGAGGCCGTCGAGCGTAGAGGTGTCGTAGGTGATGAGGCGCTCGGCTAGGAGCCGCTCGTCCATCGCGGAAAAGGTAGCGTGGCCGACCGGCGGACCGGCCGGATCGGGGCCGCTAGCCGCCGCCCTCGGCGATTCGCAGGAACGTCTCCCAGCGGTCTTTGTCCCGGGCCGCCATCCGCCCCTGCTCGCTGTCCTCGTCCGCCGACTCGATCTCGCTCTCGGCCCGCTGCAGCTTCTCGCGCAGGTCGCCGGCGTCCAGCTCCTCCGGCGGGTGGGCCTGCTCGACCAGGATCAGCGCCCGGTTGCCGCCCACCTGCAGGTACCCCTCGGCCTGGGCGAACTTGATGTAGTCGTTCTCGGACTCGTACAGCCGCAGCTCGGTGGGATCGAGCATGGCCAGCAGCGGCGTGTGGTTCGCCAGGATCCCGATCGAGCCGGTGGTGGTGCGGGTGGAGAGCAGCTCCACCTCGCCCGACCACACGGCGCCCTCGGGGCTGAGGATCTCGACCGGGAACTTCTCGTGGGCCATGGGCTAGGACTCGTCGCCCTCGGACTCGGACTCGTCGCCCTCGCGCTCCTCGCCGTTCTCCTCGGACTCGCCTCCGTTCTCGGACTCGTCCTTCTCCTCCTCCCGCGCGCCGCCCGCCTCGGCCACCACGTCGTCGATCGTGCCCTTGAGGAGGAACACCCGCTCGGGGATGTCGTCGTGCTTGCCCTCGAGGATCTCCTTGAAGCCGCGGATCGACTCCGCGATCGGCACGTACACGCCCTCCACGCCCGTGAACTGCGAGGCCACGTTGAACGGCTGCGACAGGAAGCGCTCGATCCTGCGGGCCCGCTGCACCGTCAGCTTGTCCTCGTCGGACAGCTCGTCGATGCCCAGGATGGCGATGATGTCCTGCAGCTCCTTGTAGCGCTGGAGCGTCTCCTTGACCTGGTTGGCCACGTCGAAGTGCTCCTGGCCGACGATGTCGGGCTTGAGGATCGTGGAGCTCGAGTCCAGCGGGTCCACGGCCGGGTAGATCCCCTTCTCCGAGATCGACCGCGAGAGCGTGGTGGTGGCGTTGAGGTGGGCGAACACCGACGCCGGCGCCGGGTCGGTGAGGTCGTCGGCCGGGACGTAGATGGCCTGGATAGACGTCACCGAGCCCTTGCGGGTCGAGGTGATCCGCTCCTGGAGCTGCCCCATCTCGGACTCCAGCGTGGGCTGGTAGCCCACCTGCGAGGGCATCCGGCCCAGCAGCGCCGACACCTCCGAGCCGGCCTGCACGAACCGGAAGATGTTGTCGATGAACAGCAGCACGTCCTGGCCGCCCACGTCGCGGAAGTACTCCGCCATGGTCAGCCCGGACAGCCCCACGCGCATGCGCGCTCCCGGCGGCTCGTTCATCTGGCCGAAGATCAGCATCGTCTTCTCGAGGACGCCCGACTCCTTCATCTCCAGCCACAGGTCGTTGCCCTCGCGGGAACGCTCGCCCACGCCGCAGAACGCCGACAGGCCGCCGTGCTCCTGGGCCAGGTTGTGGATCAGCTCCTGGATCAGGACGGTCTTGCCCACGCCGGCGCCGCCGAACAGCCCGACCTTCCCGCCCCGCGCGTAGGGCGCCAGGAGGTCGATGACCTTGATGCCGGTCTCGAAGACCTCCTGGGTCGGGGTCAGGTCCTCGGGGGAAGGCACGGGGCGGTGGATGGGCCAGCGCTCCTCGGCCTTGACCTCGCCGAGCCCGTCGATGGGCTCGCCCAGGAGGTTGAACAGGCGCCCCAGCGTGCCCTCTCCCACCGGCACCGTGATCGGGCCGCCGGTGTCGATCACCTCCATCCCCCGCGAGAGGCCGTCGGTGGTGTCCATGGCCACCGCGCGCACGCGGTCGTCGCCCAGGAGCTGCTGCACCTCGCACACCAGCGGGCCCACGATGCCGGAGCTGATGCCCTCGAGCTCCTCCTCGGGCGCCTCGCGCTCGATCACGAGCGCGTGGTTGATCTCGGGCAGCTGGTCGGGGAACACCGCCTCGATGACGACGCCCTGGATCTCCTCGATCCGGCCGACGTTGCGCTTCCCGTCCCGCCCGTCGGCGCTGGCCTCCTGCCGCTCCTGCTGCTGCTCCTGCGTGCTGGCTTCCATTTCGATCCCTCAGTCGTTACCCGGTTAGTCCTTCCGCGCCGGCGACGACCTCCAGGATCTCCTGGGTGATCTCCGCCTGGCGGGCGCGGTTCATCTCCAAAGTCAGGTCCTCGATCAGCTCGCCGGCGTTCTCCGAGGCGTTGCGCATCGCGGTCATGCGCGCGCCGTGCTCGGAGGCCGTCGACTCCAGCAGCGCCCGGTACACCGAGATCTCCACGTAGTCGGGCACCAGCCGCTGCAGGATCTCCTCCGGCTCGGGCTCGTACTCGACCAGCGCCCGGTGCGTGTGCGCCGGCTCGTCGCGGTCGGGCTCCTCCTCCTCCTCGTCCTCCTCGCCCATCACCGACGCCCGCTGCAGGGGCAGCAGGGTCTCGCGCCGGACCACCTGGCGCAGCGGCGAGATGTAGCCGTTGTAGAAGATCTCCACCACGTCCACCTCGTCGTCCACGTAGGTGGCCATCAGGTCCTCGGCGATCTCGCGGGCGTTGGCGTAGCCCGGCCGGTCGGTGAAGCCCACGTAGCGCCCGGCCAGCTCCTTGCCCCGGAACGTCAGCGAGGAGACGCCGCGGCGGCCCGAGGCGTAGTAGACGACCGAGCGGCCGTCGGACTCGTGCTCGGACGCCGCCCGCAGGCCGGCGCGCAGGATCTGGGAGTTGAAGGCCCCGGCCAGCCCGCGGTCGCCGGTCACGAGCAGGAGGCCCACCCGGCGCTGCTCGTCGTGCTCCTGGAGGATCGGGAGGCTGGGCACGTTCTCGGCCGCCTCGGCGGCCTGGCGCGTCATGCGGCGGATCGCCCCGGCGTAGGGCCGCAGCGCCTCGATGCGCTGCTCGGCCCGGCGCAGGCGCGCCGCCGCCACCATCTCCATGGCGCGGGTGATCTTCTCGACGTTCTTGATGCTCCCGATCCGGTTCTGGACGTCGCGCTGGGTCTGCATCGCCTAGGCCGCCTCGCGCTCCTCGTCGCGGTCCTCGTCCAGCGGCTGGCCCTCCTCGTCGAGGTCGTAACCGAAGTCGTCGGCGAAGCTCGACACCGCGTCGTCCACCTGCTTGACGATCTCGTCCGACCACTCGCCCTCGCCGATCTTGCCCAGCAGGTCGTCGTGCTCGGCGTGCACTTGCGAGGTCAGGTCCTCCAGGAACCGCGGCACCTTGTCCACCACGATGCGGTCCAGGTACCCGTTGGTGGCGGCGTAGATCTGCACCACCTGGTCCTGGATCGGCATCGGGCTGCGCTCGTGCTGGTTGAGGGTCTCCACCAGCCGCTCGCCCCGGGCCAGCGTGCGCTGGGTGTCGGGGTCGAGCTCGGAGCCGAACTGGGCGAAGGCCTCCAGCTCCCGGTACTGGGAGAGGTCCAGGCGCAGCCGGCCCGCCACCTTCTTCATCGACTCGATCTGGGCGTTCCCGCCCACCCGCGAGACCGAGATCCCCACGTTGATCGCCGGGCGCACGCCGGCGTAGAACAGCCGCGGCTCGAGGTAGATCTGCCCGTCCGTGATCGAGATGACGTTGGTGGGGATGTAGGCGGAGACGTCGCCGGCCTGGGTCTCGATGATCGGCAGCGCGGTCAGCGAGCCGCCGCCGGGGACGTCGCCCGGCAGCTCGTCGGCCAGCTTCACCGCCCGCTCGAGCAGCCGCGAGTGCAGGTAGAAGACGTCGCCGGGGTAGGCCTCGCGGCCCGGCGGGCGCCGCAGCAGGAGCGACATCTGCCGGTAGGCGTAGGCGTGCTTGGTCAGGTCGTCGTAGACGCACAGCGCCGCGTCGCCCCGGTAGAGGAAGTGCTCGGCCATCGCGCACCCGGCGTAGGGCGCCAGGAACTTGATCGGGGCCGCCTCGTCGGCGGGCGCGGCCACGATGATCGTGTGGTCCAGCGCGCCGCTCTCCGCCAGGATCTCGGCGATCTGGACGACGGTGGCCATGCGCTGGCCGATCGCCACGTAGACGCAGATCAGGTCCTTGTCCTTGTTGTTGATGATCGTGTCGATGGCGATCGCCGTCTTGCCGGTCTGGCGGTCGCCGATGATCAGCTCGCGCTGGCCACGGCCGATCGGGATCATCGAGTCGATCGCCTTCAGCCCGGTCTGCATGGGCTCGGTGACCGGCTGGCGCTGGACCACGCCGGGCGCCTTGAACTCGGCCGGGCGGGTCTCGTCGGACTCGACGTCGCCCTTGCCGTCCAGCGGCCGGCCCAGGGGGTCGACGATCCGGCCCAGCAGCCCCTCCCCCACCGGGATCTCCAGCAGGTGGCCGGTGCGCCTGACCTCGTCGCCCTCGACGATCTCCTCCCAGTCGCCGAACAGCACGGCGCCCACGTTGTCGGACTCCAGGTTCATGGCCAGGGCGGTGACGTCGTGGGGCAGCTCCAGCATCTCCAAGGCCTCGCAGTTCTCGAGGCCGTGCAGCCGGGCGATGCCGTCGGCCACGGAGAGGACGGTGCCCACCTCGGCCAGGTCGCCGCCCTCGGTGTCGAGCCCCTCGATGCGGCTGCGGAGGATGGAGGTGATTTCGTCGGGCTTGATCTGCATGGCTAGGCCCTCGCTACCTGCTTTCGTAGTCGTTCGAGGCGGGAGCGGATCGAGGCGTCGAGGATCGCGTTCCCCACGCGCACGACCACGCCCCCCAGGATGTCAGGGTCGACGCGGCTCGTCAGCTCCACCCGCTGGCCGGTCTGGCTGCCGATCCGCTCGCCGATCTGCTCCACGATCCCCTCGTCGAGCTCGACGGCGCTGGTCACCTGCACGGGCAGCAGCCGGTTCTCGTGCTCCCACAGCTCGTCGTAGCGGGCGCGGATCCGGAAGATCACGGGCATCCGGTGCTTCTCCAGCAGGAGCTCGAGGAAGTTGACCAGGGTCTCGTCCGCCCCCTCGACGACCTGGTGCAGGCCCTCCTTCTTCTCGTCCGTGGAGAACTCGGGGGAGAAGAAGAACACCTGCAGCGAGCGCTCTTCGGCCATCGCGTCGGCGAACTGCCCCAGCTGCTCGCGGATCTCGTCGAGCTTGTCGTGCTCGCGGGCCACCTCGAACAGCGAGCGGGCGTAGACCTGGGCGATCTCCTCCATCTAGTTCTCCCGCGCCCCCTCCGTCAGGGCCGAGAAGTCGAGCTCGCGCAGGGCCTCC